>JAQBZA010000343.1 GCA_027622795.1 Planctomycetota bacterium
GCTACTTATGAGCAGGCCGTAAGCCCCGAGAACGTTGCGAAAGTGTCATTGACCGGGCTATCCTTCGCACCTTTGATCCGGCGATTGTCAAATCCATGGACTTTCTCCGCCGCACCATTCACCACGAGGTGCTGCACTTGATGGACCGCGAGTTCTCCAAGGAAGGCGGCCTGATCCACGGCTCCAATTGGGACAGTCTCAACCAGGAAGGGTTTCGCTACAAAATCAGCAGCCCCGGCGGAGCCACCGGGCCTAGCCAACTGCGCTTCTATAAGGACAACACCAAGTGGCAAGGTTTCGCCGAACCCTACGGCATGAACATCGCCACCGATGACCGCGCCACGCTCTATGCCCGGCTCATGACCGCCCACGCCGCTGATGAAGGACGCGGTGATCAGCCCTTCCTCGAAAAACTCAAGACCGACAAAATCCTCAAAGCCAAAGCGGATCGCCTCATTGAGTTCTTCAAGATGCTCAAACGCGACCTGGCCATTTCGGAGACGAGCCGGTTGTATTCGCAACTTGAAGCTGCATGCCCTCCGCAAAAGGAAAAGTAGCGTTCCAAAGCACACGACATGACAGCCTCACCCATTTCTCGCCGCCGATTCATCGCCAGCACTCTCGCAGTTCTGCCAGCGGCAGTCTCAGCTGCCGACAACGACACCCCAGACATCTGCATCTACGGCGGCACGGCGAGTGGCGTGATGGCGGCGGTGACGGCGGCCAAGCAGGGGCGCAGCGTCGTGCTCATCGAGCCGAGTCGATGGCTCGGTGGCATGACGGGTGGTGGTTTGAGTCATGTGGACTGGGGACGCGCAAAGGCGGTGGGTGGCACGGCTTTGAGCATCTTGTCGAAGAACTACGACGATGCGCAGTATCGGCAGGCGTTTCGGGATTTGGTGAAGAAATACCGCATCCGTGTGATCTATGAGCATCGCGTGAGTGCCGTGCAGAAGGAGGGCGCGGCGATTCGCAGCCTCACGCTCGATCACGCGCCGCCGGATGCGCTTGGCTGCCCGGCAGCGACTCCGACGAAAGCGAACGCGATGACCATCGCCGCGCAGGTTTTCATCGATTGCTCGTATGAGGGCGATCTCATGGCCCGTGCGGGTGTGAGCTACACCTGGGGCCGCGAGAGTCGCGATGAGTATGGCGAATCGCTCGCTGGTGTGCGGCCAAATCTCGCTGTGTATGCCATCGACCCGTATGTGACGCCGGGCGATGCGAAGAGCGGCCTGCTGCCCTTCATTCAAGACATGAAAGCGCAGCCAGAGGGCAGTGCAGATCGTCTGACGATGGGCTACGGCTTCCGCTGGAAGTTCAGCAAAGACGCGGACCGCATTCCCATCGACCCGCCGGAGGACTACGACCCAAAACAGTGGGAGTTGTATCGTCGCGGCTTCAAAAACAAGGCTGGCATCGACGTGGGTCGCCGGATGAAGGGCAAGCTGGGCTTCTTCGAGGAAGCGGGCGGCCGCATTCACTCCATTGGCCAGGGCAATCTCGCGCGTGCCTTGCTTGCGCCGACGAACTACGGCCACAACGCCGCGTATCCTGATGGCGATTACGCTACCCGAGCCCGCATTTGGAAAGCGGACCAGGAGTTCATGCGCGGCATGACGCACTTCCTGCGCACCGACGACTGTGTGCCGGACAAGTTCAAGCAACTCGCCACCGAACTCGGCTTTCAGCGTGGCATCTTTGATGACACAAACGGCTGGCCGCACCAACTCTACGTCCGCGAGGCCCGCCGCATGAAGTCGGACTACGTCATGACTCAAAAGGACCTCGAAGGCAGCACCGATCCCGCCGACAGCATCGGCCTCGCCTCCTATGGCGTGGATGACTGGCCCTACGCGACCTACGTCCACGAAGGCAAAGTGGCGCTCTACGGCGGCGAGTTCTCCATGCTCTACCTCGATGATCAGCACGAGGGCATCTACAAGATCCCATATCGCTCCATTACTCCGAAGCAGAATGAATGCACGAATCTGCTCGTGCCTGTCTGCGTCTCCGCCAGCCATATCGCGATGACTTCCATCCGCATGGAGCCCGTCTGGATGATCCTGGGTGAGTCTGCCGGAGTTGCTGCTGCGATGGCTGTGACGGGTGAAATCCCAGTGCAACGAGTCGAATACGTCCAACTGCGAGCAAAGCTCCTGGACCTCAGGCAAAAGCTGGACCGGCAGGCATGACGGTAGCAAAGTCGATGAACACCTGTTTCCAAAAATCACGATCTCCCCGATGAAATCCGCACTCACCGTTGCCTGCATTATTTTAAAATCAACTTGGCAGGCTGTCTCGCTCCGCTCGGTTCTCACCGCCCTGCTGCTCGTCCAGCTGGCTGCGCTGCGTGGTGCCGAGACGCCCGCCGCCAAACTCTCCTCCGGCGAGTATTTCATCCGGCAATCGTGGTCGCAGGAGCAAGACTTTCCGCGACCCTACCACGTGCATGTGCCAGCGAACCCCGACAACCGGAAGCTGCCCGTCTTGATCTTTCTGCACGGCAACGGCGGCAGCGCCACGGGCGCGATGAACGGTTTCCTCAGACAGCGCCCGACGATTGCGGTGCGCTATGTCACGGTGTTTCCTGAAGGCTATCGGGAAAGCTGGAACATCTCGGCGGAGCGGTCGAAGGCGGATGATCGCAAGTTCATCGAAGCCATCGTCGAAAAGCTCGCCACTTGTGGCAACGTCCAGCCGGATGATTTCACCATCATGGGCGTCTCGAATGGCGCGGCATTGGCGAATCAACTCGCCATCGAGAGTCGCTTGCCGAACCTTCGCAACTACGTGACCGCTGTCAGTCCCCTCAACGTGCTGCAACACGACGGGCAGAACTTCAAAGCCAAGGGCGACGATAACGGCTACCAGGCCGTCACGACACCGCGAATAGGTGTAAGGATCATGAACGTCTCGGGAACTGAAGATCGCCTGATCCCGTATCACGGCGGGCCTTCCCCGGCGATTCCCGCGAAGAACGGCAAGCTCGGCTTCGTCGCTGCGGAAGAGTCCGTTTTCCTCTGGGCCAAAGCCATGGGATACCAAGGCGAGAAGCTGAAGAACCCCAGCAGCACGGTCGGCAACCTTGAAGTCTTTAGTTACCTCGATGGCACCATCATTCACTACAAGGCCTCGGGCGAAGGTCACGGTGCGGCCGGGGCGATCGATGAAGCAACCCTGCTACGATTTTTGCAGCACAAGCGCTGAGCGGAGGCCTCAGGTCTATTCTGAAATAATGAAATACCCTTTCACCCTCCTCACCGCCCTGCTGCTCGCGCCGCTGGCCTCACTTCAAGCCGCAGAATCGACGGCACCGGCTCTGAAGCGCAATCTGACCACGGACGAGCCGCTGCAACTGGTCGGCAAGCCGGAGGGCGCGGCGGATTATATGGCGAAGGCCGTGCCGACGGACGGGCAGCATCTGGCGTTGACCTTGAAAAAGCTGGAGAAGGGCTTTGATCCGCCGCGTCCGTTTCTGATCTGGGCGCTCGGCTCCAGCTACACGAACATGCTCGGCGTGGGCGAACCGTGGAAGGAGACGATCCCAAAGCTGTTCCCGAACGCGCCGGAGATTCGCTACGAGAAGATGGTCGGCAATTCCTGCCCGTGGCAATACCTGCGCGGCTGGGCGCGGCATCTCGCCGTTCCCGATCAGCCGGACCTCGTGATCACTTACACGAACGGCAACGCCGCCGATCTGGAAAAGCTCATCATCGAGATCAAATCCAACACCACCGCCGATATCATCGTGCCGAGCCTGCACTGGCGTGAGCGCGATCAGGAGCTGTGGGACAAGTCGGAGAACGCGATGGATCAGGACGTGGCCGCCGTGCGCGAGGTCTGCCGCAAGCACGCAGTCGAATTCGTCGAAAGCCGCCGCGACTGGGCCGAATACCTGAAGGCGAACAATCTTCCCATCCCCGCGCTGCTCAAAGACGCCGTTCATCAGAGCAACTATGGCGCCCACATCATCAACTCGAACATCCTCGCCCACATCCGCAAGCTCATGAACATCAAAAGCCCCGCTCACATGACACCTCGCGCATTGCCTGGGCGAAGCTCATGGCGCGGG
>JAQBZA010000344.1 GCA_027622795.1 Planctomycetota bacterium
CCCGTTTCCCTGATCGTGGGCCGGGGCCAGCCGGTCGGCCACCAGCCGCTGCGTTTCGGCACGGGAGCAGGGGGTGAGCACGGCCCGCAGCCCCATGCGGTGTTCCAGGCGCGCATCGCGGGCAATGAGCGTGAGGAGCCGACCTGCTCCCGCCAGAATGATCCGCGCCTGAGGATTGGCAGCCCAGCAACGGTCGAGCATGACGGCCAATTCACCGTCGGCGGCATCATCGACTGCGTCGACCAACAGCACATCGGGGCAGTCTCCGAGAGCCGCTTCTCGCAACGATCGCCAGGAAACGATCCGGCAGGCGTGGCCTGCGGATTCGAGCATCCGGGCAGCAGCCTCCAAAACCAGCGACTTGCCGGTGCCCGGCGGACCGCAGAGCACGGCTGCCGCACCTGGCTGTTCGGCAACGTAGGCGAGCTTGGCCACGGCCGCTTCCTGCATGGCGAGGAGCTGTCGCGGTGGATGCGGCGGATGCGTGTCAGGTTTTGGCATGGTGAAGCTCCTCAAAGGTCACGACTTCTCCCACCACGTGGCAGCCGGCCTGCTCGATCGCAGCAGCCCGGGCGGGAGAGGAGGGCTGCGATGCCCGCCGCACGAGAATCGCGGCGTCGCAGCCCGCGCAGAGCGATGCCACCCGGTCGCGGCGAATCGGCCCCGGCGGAAACCAGACTCCGGCATCGACGATCACCACCTGCCGATCGCCACCGCTTTCCAAGAACGTCTCACCGGCCTCGGTCAAAGGACCGGCGACCACAATCACCCGCCAGTTGCGGGCCGTGAGCGTGGCGGCCAATCCCGCGACGAGCGTCGTCCGCCCCTCGCCTCGACCACCTCCAGCTACGGCAATCACCCGCCAGCCATCGGCAGCCGCCTGCTCGACGGACGTCGCCAGGGCAGCCCACTGTTCCGGCACTTTTTCCAGCAGCCATTCCACGAGTGACTCATCGAATTCGATTGTGTCGCTGCGTGCCGCGGTCGAAACCGGTGCGGCCACGGCGGGCTTCTCGGCCTGGGTGGCATCGGGCTTGATCTCGGCGGCTGTCGACGGCGCAGCAACGGTCGCTGGCTCCGGATGGAGCCGACGCAGGAACACGGCATCGACCATATCGACCGGCGAACTCGAGAGCACGGGATCGGGGGTCAGGGTGGTCTGATCAGTCATTCGGCGATCCTCGCGTCTGTCGCCTGCTGCGTGGCTGGCTCGCTGGCGAGCCGGTGGGTTGCTGGCGTTTCGGTCTCGGCGATCTCCACCGGGGCAGCTCCGCGGCGGATGAGTTCGTTGCGGAGGGCAAGCCCCCAGATGCCGGCCGCAACCACGGCCAGGGCCACGACCGACCGCGTCGGAAAGATCGACTTGGCGTCACGGTCCCGCCGCCGGGTTGGAGGCTGCCGCGTCGGTTTCGCCGGCCGTTTGGGGCCACGGGAAGTCCGCATCGGCTCAGTTCGTGCAGGCGGAGCAGGGGGCTCCGGCGGGGCACTGTCTGGTCGGGCAGGAAAACGGGCAATGACGTCCACAACAACCTCCGTGCTGTCTTCGATCGTCCCCCTGACCCCTCGCGCTTGAGCCGGCTGCACGCGTCAGGCGACCGCAGGCACCCCACCCCGCCCGCGGGGCTTCCTGGTCGGCCACGACGCTTTTGCAGTATGCCCGAACCCCCTCAGTGCCTATGATTGCTGGAAATTACCCGGTTTGAGTGTTCCCGTTTCCCCTTCTGACTGCCCGCCGCTGGCACGACGCCTGATGCCGAGTTCCCCTTCCGCCTCGCGATCCGATCTCCTCCACACGCTTCTCTCCGAACGGATCGCCATTCTGGACGGCGCCATGGGCACGATGGTCCATGCCCTCGCCCTCGATGAGCAGGGTTTCCGCGGAGAGCTGTTTCGCGATCACCCGAAGGACCTGAAAAACTGCATCGACATCCTCGTGCTCACGCAAGGGGAGGCGATCCGGGGCATCCACACCGCCTACCTCGAGGCGGGGTCGGATATCGTTGAAACCAATACCTTCGGTGCCACCCGGGTGGCCCTGGCCGACTTCGGCCTCGCCGACCGCACTCGTGAGATCAATCTGGTCGCAGCCCAGCTGGCACGAGAGGCGGCCGCCGCCGTCGAGGCCCGCACCCCCGACCGGCCCCGCTTTGTCGCCGGCTCGATCGGCCCGACCAACAAACAGCTCTCGATCGCCGGAAACGTGGCCGACCCGGGGCATCGCGACGTCACCTTCGACGAGATGGTCGACTGCTACCGCGAGCAGGTCGAGGCCCTCCTGGAAGGCGGCGTCGACCTGCTCCTCGCCGAGACCGCCTTCGACACCCTGGTGCTGAAGAGTTGCCTGTTCGCCATCGAGCAGGTCTTCATCGACACGGGAATTCGCGTACCGGTGATGGCCTCCTTCACGGTGTTCGAAGGGGGCCGCACCCTCTCCGCCCAGACGGTGGAGGCCTGCTGGGAGAGCCTGTCGCACGTCGAGCTGCTGAGCGTCGGGATCAACTGCGCGCTCGGGCCGGAAAAACTCCGGACCCATTTGGCCGACCTTTCGCGAATCGCCCCCCGGCTGGTGAGCTGCTATCCCAACGCCGGCATGCCCAACCCGCTCGGCGGCTTCGACGAAACACCGGAGATGATGGCCTCGGTACTCGGCGAGTTCGCCCGCGAGGGCTGGCTCAACATCATCGGTGGCTGCTGCGGCACGACCCCGGCCCATATCAAGGCGATCGCCGAGGCCGTCGCTCCCTATCCGCCGCGGAAGCCCGCCAGTCCGCCGCGACGCTCCCGGTATTCGGGCCTCGAACTGCTCGAGATTCGGCCGGAGACAAGTTTCACGATCGTCGGCGAGCGGACCAACGTGACCGGCTCCCGCGCCTTTGCCCGGCTCATCAAGGAGGAGCGGTACGAGGAGGCTGTCAGTGTCGCCCGCCAGCAGGTTGAAAACGGGGCCAACATCATCGACGTCAACGTCGACGAGGGGATGCTCGACGGCCCCGCCGTGATGACCAAGTTTCTCACGCTCCTCTCCAGCGAGCCCGACGTCTCCCGAGTGCCGGTGATGATCGATAGCTCCCGCTGGGAGGTGCTCGAGGCGGGGCTCAAGTGCCTGCAGGGCAAGGGGATCGTCAACTCGATCAGCCTCAAGGAAGGGGAAGAGACGTTTCTGCGGCAGGCCCGCACGATCCGTCGCTATGGCGCCGCGGTCGTCGTGATGGCATTCGACGAGGAGGGGCAGGCCACCGACATCGACCGCCGGGTTTCGATCTGCCAACGGGCCTTCCGGCTGTTGACCGAAGAGGCCGGCTTCGCCCCGGAAGACATCATCTTCGACCCCAACATCCTCACCGTCGCCACCGGGATGGAGGAGCATAACCGCTACGCAATCAACTTCATCGAGGCCACGCGACAGATCAAGCAGGCAATGCCGCTGGTGAAGGTCTCGGGGGGTGTGAGCAACATTTCGTTCTCATTTCGCGGCAACGATGCCGTCCGCGAGGCGATGCATGCCGCCTTCCTCTACCACGCGATCCAGGCCGGCATGGACATGGGCATCGTCAACGCCGGCCAGCTCGCGGTCTACGAGGAGATCGATCCCGAACTGCTCACGCGTATCGAAGACGTGCTCTTCGACCGCCGCCCCGACGCCACCGACCGGCTGATCGAGTTCGCCGAAACGGTCAAGGGCCGTGGCGGTGCCGACCCCACCAAGACCGATGCCTGGCGGAGCCTCGATGTCGACGGACGACTGGCCCACGCCCTCATCAAGGGCCTCGTCGATCACGTCGAAGAAGACGTGGAAGAGGCCCGCACGCACTACGCCACCAGCCTCGAGATCATCGAGGGGCCACTCATGCGGGGCATGCAGACGGTGGGCGACCTGTTCGGCGAGGGCAAGATGTTTCTGCCCCAAGTGGTGAAGAGCGCCCGGGTCATGAAGCGGGCCGTGAACCACCTGCTTCCCTCTATGGAGGAAGAGCGAAAGGCCCAGGGCAGCGAGCAGACCAACCGCGGCCGCGTGCTGCTGGCGACGGTCAAGGGAGATGTTCACGACATTGGCAAAAACATTGTC
>JAQBZA010000005.1 GCA_027622795.1 Planctomycetota bacterium
GGTCGGCGGCAAGGCGAGCCCCGAAATGTCTGTCGGCCTGATCACAGCGATCGGCCGGTCTTCGTCGGGCGAGGCACCGGCGGCGATCCTCGATCGTCTCGCATCGTTCACACCGCCGGTGCGTGAGGCGGCCGTGCGCACGATCCTTGCCAATCGCGACTGGGCCGCCACGCTGGTGGACCGGCTTGAGAAGCGTCAAGCGAATCTCGGTGACATTCCGATCACGGAGCGGACGAAGCTCACCGATCATCCGGATCGCAAGGTGCGGGACCGCGCGAAAAAGATTCTTGCCGCCGGCGGCGGCCTGCCGAGTGCCGACCGGCAGAAGGTGATCGACGAGATTCTGCCCGTGGTGCTTCGTGGTGGCGATACGGCTCGTGGCAAGCTCGTCTTCAAGGAGCAGTGCGGCAAGTGCCACATGCATTCGGGTGAAGGGGGCAAGGTGGGGCCCGAGCTCACCGGCATGGCCGTCCATCCGGCCCACGAGCTCCTAATCCACATCCTCGATCCCAACCGCTCCGTCGAGGGCAACTACCGCGCCTACACCGTGACGACCGATGACGGCCGTGTGGTCACCGGCCTCCTCGCTGCCGAGAGCAAGACGGCGATTCAGCTGGTCGATGCCGAGGGCAAGCGGGTGGCGGTCCAGCGGAGCGAGATCGACGAATTTCAGCCTTCGCCGAATTCGCTCATGCCGGTTGGCTTCGAGAAGCAGATCAGGCCGGAGGCCTTTGCCGACCTGATGAGCTTCCTGACGAAGCGAGGCAAGTTCGTGCCGCTCTCGCTCGAGAAGGTGGCCACGGCCGTGAGCACGAAGGGGATGTTTTACAACGAGAACAACGAGGTCGAACGACTCATCTTCCCCGACTGGGTCGCCAAGACGTTTCAGGGGGTACCCTTCACGCTCGTTGATCCGCAGGGCGACCGCGTGCCCAACGTCGTCATGCTCCACGGGCCGCAGGGCTATCTCCCGCCAAAGATGCCCAAGAGCGTCTCGCTTTCGATGGGCTCACCGATCCAGGTGCTGCACATCCTTGGCGGTGTCGCCGGCTGGGGGTTTGCCGGTGGCGGCGCGGGCTCGACGTCGATGATCGTGCGGTTCACCTATCAAGACGGCACAGTGGAGGATCACCCGCTCGTCAACGGCGAGCACGTGGCCGACTACATTCGTCGGGTGGACGTGCCCAAGAGCGAGTTTGCCTTCGACCTCGACGGACGGCAGCTCCGCTACCTGAAGGTGGTGCCGCAGCGGCCCGACCCGATCGTGTCGATCGACCTCGTGAAGGGAAACGATGCCACGGCGCCGGTCGTGATGGCGATGACGGTTGAGACCCGCTGAGTCCGGCTGGCGTGTCGGCGCCGTGCTACAACGGTTCCATGGCTCCACGTCTTCCCAAGCCGCCGCGCGTCGCCGTCGTGATCGAGGCGTCGAACGCTTATGCCCGTGGGCTCCTGGCGGGTATTCACCGCCATGTGCGCGAGCATGAGCCCTGGACGGTGTTTCTGCCGGAGCACGGCCGCGGTGCACCGCCGCTGGAGCAGTTGGCCAGCTGGCATGGGGATGGCGTGATCGCCCGTGTGGAGACGCCCGCGATCGCCAATGTGCTGGCTCGGATCGGCACGCAACAGTCCATCCCGATCATTGACGTCAGTGCCGCCCGCCTCCTGCCTGCCGCGCCGTATGTCGAAACCGACGACGAGGCGATCGGCCGGGTGGCGGCCGGACATTTCGCGGAGCGGGATTTCCGCCACTTCGGGTTTGTCGGTGATGAACGATTTCGCTGGAGCGAGAACCGCTGCCGGGCGTTTACGACGGCTGTGAATGCTTGCGGCCATGAGGTCGATGTCTTTCCCGGCGTTACGAGGCAACGAGGCCGACAGCACGCCAAGACGGTAGGCGATCCACCGGATGATGATGAGGCGATCGAGGAATGGCTGCAGAGCCTACCCAAGCCTGTGGCCGTGTTTGCCTGCTACGACATTCGCGGGCGGCAGGTGCTGGAGGCCTGTCGGCGGGCCGGAATCGAGGTGCCCGATCAGGTGGCCGTGTTGGGCGTCGACAACGATGACTTGCTCTGTGGACTGGCGAGTCCACCGCTCTCGAGCATCATTCCCGACGCAGCGGGGGCCGGCCGGTTGGCGGCGGGCCTGCTCGAGCGGCTGATGCAGGGGGAGCGGTTGGAGCGGGAGGAATGGCTGCTTCCTCCCTTGGGCATCGCCACCCGGCAGAGCACTGACGTGCTGGCGATCGATGATGACCTCGTGGTGGCGGCCGTCCGTGTCATTCGCGACCATGCCTGTCGAGGCATCAAGGTGGCGGAGGTGGCGGTGAGTCTGAAGACGTCACGCCGTGTCTTGGAACACCGCTTTGTGCAGCGCCTCGGCCACACGCCGCACGAGGAAATTGCCCGCGTGCAGTTTCGGCGGGTTGAGCAGCTGCTGCGGGAGACCGACCTGCCGCTGGCCACAATCGCCGCGCGGTGTGGCTTTCGGCACCCCGAGTACATGACGGTGGCCTTCGCGCGTCGATATGGACTGCCGCCAAGCCACTGGCGGACCAGGCACGCAGATCCCCGGGACAGGCTCCCATCGCTGCCTGGCGGACCGGGCTCGTAGGAAAAGCACTCACAAAAGGCTATTCTCTTGGTGTCATCAGGAGACTGTTCCATGCGCTGTTTCGTCCGCTGCATGTCCCGCGTTGTGGTGTGCAGTTTGGTGTTGTTGGGGTCATGCCTCAGGGCCGCCGAGCCGGGTGCGGCCGTCCTTCCCAGCGTCGGCAGCATTGAGCGGCTCGATCCGCGACTCGATACCCTTGTGCCGCCCGACGTGAAGATCGAAGTGCTCGCGATGGGCTTTGCCTGGTCGGAAGGCCCGGTGTGGGTGGCCAGCGATCGGGGCGGCCTGCCGTCAGGCTCCCTGCTCTTCAGTGACATTCCTCACAACCGTGTTCACCGCTGGAAGCCGGGCGAGGAGGTGAGTATCTTCCTGGAACCAGCTGGCTTCACCGGCCCTGCTGCCTACGGTAAGGAGCGGGGGAGCAATGGCCTGGCTCTCGATCGCAGGGGGCGGCTCGTGTCATGCGAACACGGCGACCGGCGGGTGAGCGTACTTGAGAAGGACGGCGGCAAGCGGACGCTTGCCGCTGCGTGGGAAGGCAAGCGATTTAACAGCCCCAATGACCTCGCCGTGCATTCGTCCGGGGCGATCTACTTCACCGATCCTCCGTATGGCCTGCCGCAGGGCTTCGACGACCCCCGTCGCGAGATCGATTTCTGCGGCGTCTACCGGATCGGCACCGACGGGAAGGTGACGCTCCTGTGCAACACGATGACCCGTCCCAACGGCATCGCCTTCTCGCCCGACGAAACAAAACTCTACGTCGCCCAGTCGGATCCACAGGCGCCAATCTGGAAGGTGTTTGACGTGGCGGCAGACGGCACGCTCGACGAGGGCCGAACATTCTTCGACGCCACCGAACTGGCCAGGCAACGACGTGGTAATCCCGACGGCCTGAAGGTGGATGTGCATGGCAATCTCTTCGCCACCGGTCCTGGGGGAGTGCTCGTGATCGCCGCTGACGGCACGCATCTGGGCACGTTGCTCACTGGTCAGGCCACCGCCAACTGTTGCTTCGGTGAGGATGGTGGCACGCTCTTCATTACCGCCGACTCGCTTTTGTGCCGTGTGCGGCTTGCCACGAAGGGAAAGACGGAGGTTGTCGCTGCCTCTGCTCGGCCATGAGCCTTCAATGGAGTGAACAGTGCGCGCGCGTGTTATGCCGCAAGGCATCTGCATGCTTGTCACGCGCGGGTGTCGGAGCCCTGCTCGTTGTCGCCCATGTTGGTATCGTGGGGATGACAGGATGCAGCGAGGCGAGTCTTCCAACATCTTCTGGTGAGGCTGGGATTCGTGAGCAGGTGGCCCGTGTGGAAAGCGGCGCGGTGGCTCACGTTATCGCCACGTTGCCGTTGACGGATGACGATTGGGAATCACTCCGCGGGCTGCACGGATTGAGGGAGCTCGTGCTTCAGGCCGGGCGTGCGGACGACGCCCGTGCCAACATCCTCGCCTCGCTTCCCAACATCGAGCGGTTGGTGCTCCGGGAATCGCCGCTCACGGATGCCGGCTTTCGAATCCTGGCCGCCTGCACGACGCTTCGCGATCTCAACGTGCCACAGGCTGCCTGTACGGCTGCCGGGGTGGAGATTCTCACCGGTTTGCCACAGCTGCGGAGCCTCCGGCTGGGAGGGACCGCTTTGGACGGCAAGAAAGTGTGTGAGGCGATTGTACGGCTACCGCACCTCCGGACATGCCATCTCATTGATGTCCCGATCGGCGACGAGGGGCTCATGCTGTTGGCCAGCCGTCCGGACCTGTGGAACCTGTATCTTGACGGATCACGGGCGTCAGATGAGGCGTGGGAGCGGTATTTTGAGGCCTGCCCCACGGTGCATGTGCATGTGGACCAGGCCCACCACGACCGCGATCCGGACCGAAACCACAAGTGATGATGAGCAGCTACGATAACGAGGTCTTTTTTGAGGGAGTCTGTATGGTTGGCACGATTCAGGGTCGAGTGCGGAGAGCCGTGTGGATGACCGCGGCCGCTTGTTTCTTGGCTGGGCTGGCCGCCACCGGGATGGCCGTTGTGGCGACGGCTGGCGTCACGGCTGAGCCGGTCACCCGGGCTGCACAGCACTGGCTCCAGTCGCTTGATTCCGTTCAGCGGGAGCGGGCGGTTAGAAGGTTTGCGGACGCCACGCGGACGGCTTGGCACTTTATCCCCAAGAATGATCGCAAGGGTGTGCAACTACGGGATATGACAGACCGTCAGCAGGCGGCGGCGCTTGCCCTTCTGCGGTCAGCTGTGTCGGCAGTCGGCTATGAAAAAGCTACCAGCATCATGCAACTCGATGAATTGCTACGGATCATCGAAGGAGAGAAAGCCAAGAATGTTCGTGATGCGAAGCGGTATTACGTGACACTGTTCGGGATGCCCGCCGACACTGGCTCGTGGGGCCTGTCGTTCGAGGGGCATCATCTGTCGCTGAATATGACGTTTCGTGATGGCGTGGTCGTCGATTCAACTCCTCAGTTTTTCGGAGCCAATCCGGCCGAGGTGAAGGCGACGTTTCCCGGACTGCCGCCGACGGGGCATCGCGTGCTCCACGATGAGGAGGTATTTGCGTTCGACCTCGTAAAGTCACTTGATGACCGGCTGCGGCAAAAGGCGGTGATCGCTGTGGAAGCACCTCGCGAGATTCGGGCTGCCGGGGAGCCGCAGGCTGCACGAGACAATGTAGTCGGTGTCGCATACACCGAACTCAATACCGACCAGCAGGCACTCCTTCGACGGCTCGTGGAAACCTACTGTCGAGTAATGCCCGAGGCGGTAGCAGAGGAGCGGCTGGCGCAGATTACCAACTGGGGCGACGTGCACTTCGCTTGGGCAGGCAGCCTGAAGCCGGGTGTCGGCCACGCGTACCGGGTCGAGGGGCCGACATTCGCGATCGAGTTCGTCAACGTGCAGCCTGACGCTGAGGGAAACCCTGCCAATCACATTCACTGCATCTGGCGGGACCGCACCGGTGACTTCGACCTGCCGGCGGAATGAGTCTCAGGAAGAACTGGGGCGAAGGAGAAACCCGCGCGGATCGACAGCGGTTTCGCGGCTGTATGGCGGCGGTCTGTCTGGTTACTTGTGAAGAATCAGCTTGCCGGCCCGGGTGAGGCAGAGTCGATAAAGCTCCCCTCGGTGCAGGATCTGAACCTCGTTGCGGCCGCGCAGGAGGGATTCTGAGAGGATTGGGCCATCCTCGCTCTGGGACGCGAAGTCTGGCCGGACAACGCCCCCTGGCGGCTTCGTGCCGTCAGAAACATCGGTCGGCGCGGATTTTGGGGCTGCCTCACCAGGCGAATGCATAGCTTTTTGTGGGCGTTTTCAGCGGCCACAAACCACTTGACACATTGTGTTATGCGGTTAACATTTCATTTGTGCGATAACGATTCTCAATATCGAACCCGCAGACCGGTTGTCAAGCCGTTTTGTGGAGCCAGCCAGCCCGGGCCCGGCCTGTTGGTCAGCCAGCCACTCCGAATTTATTCAACGAATTCACTTCTGAGGAGATGAGCAATGAAGGCTGGTTTTTCAAATGATCGTTTCTCGAGACATGGTTTCACGTTGGTTGAACTGTTGGTGGTGATCGCCATCATCGGTGCGTTGATCGGCCTGCTGCTGCCGGCCGTGCAAAGTGCCCGCGGCGCAGCCCGCCGCATGTCGAGCCTCAACAATCTCAAGCAGATGGGGCTCGCGCTGCACACCTATCACGACGGCATGCGAAGGCTGCCACCGGGGTTTACGTCGACGGTCACCGATGCATCGACGACTCCCGTAACGGAGACGGGGCCAGGATGGAGTTTGTTCGCGGAAATCCTGCCCTTCATGGAAGAGGAGAATGTGTACAGGCAGATCGACTTTTCCAAGCGGATTTACGCCCCGAGTAGCCCGACCGACAACCAAGCTGCTCGAGAGTCGATCGTCGCAGCATTTGTCGATCCGGGAGATACGGCTGCGAAGCTGATCGATGTCAAGGATGTGAGTCAGAATGTGATGTTCCAGGGAGCGGTATGCAGCTACGCCGGATGCCTTGGTACGCTGTCATACGAGGAGCAGCCATTCACCGGAGTGTTTCACAGGAATAGCGGGATTCGGCTTGATGACATCGTCGATGGTACGAGCAAGACGATTGGCATCGGGGAACGGATGAGTCGTCATACCCAAAGCAGTTGGGTGGGGGTGACGCCTGGCCAGACGTTGTTTTATGCCCCAGAGTCACCGCGGTTTGATCCCGCCAACCCGACGTTCAATAACAGGCCGGCCATCACCGCGACACTTGTTCATGTGCGGTCGAGTGTCCCGAGTCTTCAGGGCAGCCCGGGTGGATTCATCGGGCCCCATACGGCCGGCACGCAATTTCTGAACATGGACGGCTCGTGCCGTCTGATCAATGCCGAAACGTCGACTGACGTATTCAAGGCGCTGTGCACCCGTGCGGGTGGCGAGCACGTGACGGTCGAGTAATGGTTTTTCCTCTCGTTTTGCCCTGCCGGTGGCCTGCGACGGCTTTTTCTGTGTGTATGGCGGCCATGTCGCACCGGTACATACCTATCCCGCCGACACGGCCAGCGGTCGTTTCCACCGGCTTGCCATTGAAGACGCTCCTCGTCGGCTCCGGTCAAAAACAGCCTTTACGTGAGCCGGGCGGCCCCGACGCCCGCCGTCGATGCCAACCGCATCTATGCGTTCTTTGAAAGCGGCGATCTCGTGGCGGTGAACCGCGATGGGAGCGTGGCCTGGAGCCGGTCGCTCGCGCAGGACTACGGGCCGTTCAAGAACGAGTTTGGTCTCGCGGCATCGGTCGCCCAGACAGCCGATCGCGTGTTTCTGCTGATCGATCACGAGGGGCCGTCGTACGTCGTGGCGATCGCGAAGGCCGACGGCCGCACGCTGTGGAAGACGGATCGGACGAGTCGCGTGAGTTGGAGTTCACCGGCCGCTGGGAGCCAGATATCCTCTGGCGTGCCGAAAAGGCAATGCCGTCGTTTGGGTCGCCGATCGTGCACGGCAGCGAAGCCTACTGGGTGAATCGGGCGGGGGTTGTCACTTGTCTCGATGCCGCCACCGGCAAGGCCCACTACGAGCAGCGGTCGCCAGAGTCGGTGTGGGCTACGCCACTGGGCGTGGGCGATCGCGTCTATCTCTTTGGCAAGAACGGCACCACGACCGTCATCGCTGCGGGCTCCGAATGGCGGGTGGTGGCGACAAACCGGCTCTGGGATCCAGGCGAGGTGCAGATCGATCCGGACATCGGGGCGAACGAAGACACCGAGGAGAAGCGGCGCGGGGCGGCGATGTTTGCCGGGCGGGTGCAATACGGAGTGGCCACGGTGCCCGGTAGCCTGCTCGTCCGCACCGGCGACGTGCTCTACTGCGTCCGCCAGGCGGACTGACGCAGCCCGCGTGATCGCAAGCACGGCAACCGGTCTCACATCGGCGGGTCGCCCGCAAGCTCCGGCACCCCTGCCACATAAGATTCGCGCGTGACGAACACCGCCTCAGCGGCGTTGTGGTGTGCGGCATGAAACTCATCCACGGCCTGCCGCGCCCGTTCGGTGGTCGTGTCCCAACTGACCTGCACGGGGATCGGGCCGTCGGCTCCCATCACGACGAAGTCGACTTCGCGGCGGCCGCGCCAGTACGACACGTGGCGGTAGCGGCGTCGCAGGAGCAGAAACGTGGCACATTCCAGCTGTTTGCCCCGGTCGCGGCCGGTCGTGCCGACGCAGGCCCGCCGCAGGCCGGTATCGACCGGATAAAACTTCCGATTCCGCGCGAGCCGCTTCCGCATGGACCAGGTGAAGAATGGACAGCCGAAGGCGAGGTAGGCGCTCTCGGCGGCTGCGACGTAGAGCCCCGCCGTATCGACCGATACCCCCAGGGCCGCGCTTGCCCGCCGCACGCTCATCTCTCCCCCCGCCGACTCATAGAGCATCTGCACCAGATGACGGAGGGGGAGACTCGATCGCGCTGCCACCCGCTCGCGCATATCCCGCTCGACGATGTCCTGAAAATAGCTGCGGAGCAGCATGTCGCGATCAGGCGAGGCCACGGCCGCAGGGAAGCCACCCCAGTCGAGATATTCCTCGACCGTGGCACCCGGCTGGGCCACTTTGAACTCATCAAGATCGAAGGGAAAAAGTTCGACCGTGATCTGGCGGCCGGTGAGCGACGATCCGAGTTCGCCCGAGAGCAGGTGGGCATTGGAGCCGGTGACGACAAACCGTCGCCCGCACGGCCGGTCGAGTTGAGAGCGGAGCCAACGCTGCCAGCCATCGACCCACTGGATCTCATCGAGAAGGTAGGTGCAGTCAGGGCCGCGTTCGCGCTCGAAGGCGTCGACCATCAGGTCGAGCGTGGTGTGATCGAGCGCCGGGGCGAGCCGGGGATCCTCGAAATTGATGAACAGGCAGCGGCTGCGGTCAAGCGAATAGCGGTCGACGAGTTGCCGGAGAAGCGTCGATTTTCCGCAGCGACGCACCCCCTGGATGATCAGGGCGACGTCGGGCCGCAGGGTCGAGGGAACCGCGACCGAGCGTGGAACCGTGGGCTTGGGCGGCGCGTCCCAGTGGCTCCAATCGGCGGCAATTCGAAGAAATTCAGCCGATTCCATAGTGCGTCGAGTTTACTCGACACTGTTTCAGGCGTCCAGTTTGGTCGACAAGAAACAACGTCCGTCGCCTGAACCACCGGATCACACTCTGGACGACCAACCGCGCGAGCCGCTGGCCGCCGGATGCTCTCTCCCGCCTCGGGAACATCACGGTCGACGCAGTCGCAGGCCGACGTCGTCGTTGCCGGCCGCCGGCTCCGTGCCCGGAGCTGCGGGCCCGCCGTCATCTTCGCCATCAGGGCCCACCGAATAGATGACCAGGCCAGTGTCGGTCTGCTTCAGACGGAGCGGTGCGTTGGCCGCGAACGGGTCGGCCGGCTCGAGTGGCAGGAACTCAGGCCCGATATCGTCGAGCGATTCGGGCAGGCTCCCCTTTGCAATTCGGTGGCGGGTTGCCGCCACGGCGACGGCAGCTGCTCGGTGGAGGGCCTGCGATCGCACGCTGCTGCGAATGCAGCTGGAGAGGGCTGGTGCGAGAAGGCTCGTCACGATGCCACGGCGATCGGTGCTGACCGCGTCTTCGATGGTCTGCGCCTCACGTGTGATCTCTGGAAATGACTTTGGCTGGGCAAGCAGCTGCTGGTAGGCCCGCAGTGTGGACCGATAGGCCCCAAAATCCTCCGGCAACAGGAAGACTCGGAAGAACGTGCCGATGAGTGGCCTGAGCGGGGAACGCCAGAGGCCGGGTGTCGGACCTGATGATGCGACGGAGGCGAGAAGATCGAGAGAGTCGTTCGCTGAGCCACCGTCACAGAGGGAGGCGAGAAGCATCGTTCCAAATGCTTCCTCACCAAAAAAATGACGCTTGAACGACGGCACCACATGGATGAGATCGCGGATGGTATCAGCGTCAAGCAGATCCTGATTGGATGGGCCAATGTCCGGCAGCACCTGGGCGAGCGTGTCGAGGGCCATCGTGTCGATGGCAACACCGACGATGCCGCTTATCAGAATCGGTTCGGCCGCGGCATGCTGACCCATTCGGTGGAGCCGGGTGACGTCGTCGAGGGCTCCCGTCATGTCACCGCTTGCCGCTCGCTGGCGGGCGGCAAGTTGCATGAGCCGGGCCGCCTGCCGCATCGCCTGTATCTCGGGAAGGACCAGGTCGAGCGACGGCCGCGTCCAATCGCGAGTGAACCGGCAGACGTCACGCCCCGCTGCTTGACGCACGAGCGCGAGCGTCTCTCTGTGCCGCGCGAGAAGGGGAGCGACAGCGGTATCCTGCACATCGATCGTTGCTGCCTTGGCGAGGAGAGAATCGGGCTCGTTCAGAAGCGGATCGGCTTCGAGAGCGGCAAATGCCGGCTGATACAGCGAAGCGGCATTGGTGATATCGGCGACAACGGGGGGCAGATTGGCCTGGATGAGGTCGACCGCCTCGGCCTTCATGCCGGCAGCCCGGGCGGTGATCCCGCTGTCGAGCGTCAGCAGGGTGCCGCCAGCCACCACCTTGGCGAGCAGGAATGCGGCCATGAGCCCGACGAGTGGCCACCGCGTCGCGGGTGGTAGCGCTGGGCCATCGGTTGTCGGCCGCAGCCCCGCCCAGACGATCCACCCGCCACCGATCGTGGCCGCCAGAAACGCTGTGAGCACGGGCCCAAACCAGTTCACCTGAAGCTTGGCGGCAAAGGCCAGCATGAAGCTTCCGGCCAGCCACGGCAGCAGGGCCAGAGTCGGGGCGACGAGGGCCAGCGCGATCAGGAGACGATGAAGCCAGGGACTGTGCACACGGACCGCGGCCGCGGTCATGGCGGCAGACCAGAGCAGAGAGGCCGCCACAACAGCAATGAAAAAGGCGAGGTGGGTCATCACAGGCTCAATCAAGTGGGTGAGGCGAATTGATTCAGGGCTGGATCGAGGGTTCGGGCTGAATTCCGACACTGGCCATTCGGTCGGTCAGCGAAACAGGTTGCAGTGGCATGGCATCCGCAACCGACCGGCCGAGGCCGAGGCTACCGCCCCATGAGGCAACCAGCAGCATTGCCGCGGTGGCGGTCGCCAGCAGCGCCCACTGCAGGTCATCACGTGCGATATCCGCTGACGGCTCGGCTAGCACCGCATCAACGGCGGCCAACACTCGCTGCCGCAGATGCGCAGGTGGAGACATCATGGTCATTGTGCCGAGGCGGGCCTCGACCGAAGTTGGCTCATGATCGTCAGGGCTGGGCACATGGAGGGGACTCATGGGAAACCATCCTTCTGCTGCATCAGGCTGCGAAGCTTGTCGATCGCGTAGCGATAGCGGCTGGCGGCCGTATTGAGGCTCGTGCCCATGGCGGCGGCAATCTCGGCGAAGGTCAGGCCGCCATGAAATCTGAGGGCGACCACCTCCCTTTGAGCGTCAGGAAGCGCGGCGACCGCAGCCTGCAGCTGGTCATCGGGCACGGCAACCGGTGCCGCGCTGGTGAGGCCATCGTGTCCGCGGTGCCGCCCGATCGCCACGACCGCTCGCCGATCGATTGCCGCCCGCCGCCGGCATCGGCTCACCGCATGCCGCAGCATCGTGAACACATAGGCCTCGAGGTCGGTGACGGCGGCCAGCCGGGTGCGATGGCGTGCCAGCTCCACGAACAGGTCGTGCACGATGTCTTCGGCGTCGGCAGGGGAGGCGGTCATGATGCGTGCGGTGCTCAGGAGGCGGCCGGCGAGCCGGTCGTAGAGGGCTGCGAACGCCGCCGGGTCGCCAGCAGCCAAGGACTCTTTCAATGAGGGTGCCACCCGGAGCGCTCCTTCAGCTTTCCTTCAAGGGGCCGCGACGAGACGAATTTTGTCTGGCCGCATGCCGTATCGCCCCCGACGCTCGAATACCCTATTCTTGTGGTAGTTGCGTCATTGTGCCCTCCTGGAACCCACCTCGCGAATCATGCCTGAAGACACAACAGTTCCGGCCGCCCCCGTCGCCAAGCCATCCGCCGTGGAATTGGCCAAGATTGCCAGCAACTACCTCGTGGGAGACATCCCGCAGGAGCTGGCCGACGCGGCCCCCGGCTTCGGCAAGCCCTCCATCCAGCTGCTGAAAAACCACGGCACCTACCAGCAGGATGATCGCGAGGCCCGTAAGTCGGTCGACGGCAAGAAGAGCGAGCGGCAGATTTCCTTCATGATCCGCACCTGCGTGCCCGGCGGCAAGCTGACGGCCGAGCAGCTTCTCTCAGCCATGGACATGGGAGACGAGCTGGGGAATGGCACGATCCGGCTCACGACGCGGCAGGCGATCCAGCACCATGGTGTGGTGAAGGGCGAACTCAAGCACTTCATGCAGCGGGTGCATGCCAACCAGATGACGACCCTCGCCGCCTGCGGCGACGTGGAGCGGAACATCATGGGCTGCCCCGCGCCGATCCATGGCAGCCGCGTGCGGGACGAGATGCAGGCCAAGCTCGACGAGCTTTCCAAGCACCTCGCGCCGCGGACCCGGGCCTACTACGAGATCTGGCTCACCGATCCTGAGACTGGAGAGAAGACGCTCGCCGCTGGTGGGGAGAAGGAGGCGCAGGTGGAGCCGATCTACGGCCCCACCTACCTGCCGCGGAAGTTCAAGACTGCCTTCGCGCTCCCCGAAGACAACTGCACCGACGTCTATGCCAATGATCTCGGCTTTATCGTCGTTCACGAGGGTGGAAAAATCCTCGGCTACAACGTGTTGGCTGGCGGCGGTATGGGTGTGACGCCGAGTGCGGCGAAGACGTTTCCGGCGTTGGCCAAGCGACTGGGCTTCGTGCCGCCGGAAGACGTGCTCCCGATTGCCGAGGCGATCGTGAAGGTGCAGCGCGACTTCGGCAATCGCTCCGACCGCAAGGTGGCCCGCCTCAAGTACACCATCCACACGATGGGCCTGGAAAACTTTCGGGCCAAGGTGGAGGAATACTTTGGCAAGCCGCTGGCCCCCTGCCATCCGGCCGACGTGCATGGCTTCGATGACCACATTGGCTGGTTCGAGCAGGGTGACGGAAAATTCTTCTACGGCTTCAATGTCGAAAATGGTCGAATCATTGACCGCGACGGATTTCGACTGAAGTCGGCGCTGCGGCAGATCCTTACCGAGATCAAACCGGGCGTGCGAATCACCGCCCATCAGAGCCTGCTCTTCACGGATCTCGCCGAAGCCGATCGCGGGCGAATCGCCGACATCCTGCATGCCCATGGCGTGAAGACGTCGGAAGAGATCTCGACGCTGCGGCGGTGGAGCATGGCCTGCGTGGCGTTGCCGACCTGTGGCCTGGCCGTCGCGGAGAGCGAACGGGTGTTGCCTGGCCTGATCGACTCGCTCGAGCCGGAGGTGGCAAAGCTCGGTCTCTCCAATGATGCCTTCACGCTGCGGATGACCGGCTGCCCCAACGCCTGTGCCCGCCCCTACAACTCCGACATCGGCATCGTGGGTCGGACGGCCGGCAAGTACACGCTGTTTCTCGGGGGGCGGCTGCTGGGCGATCGTCTCAACGAGCAATACAAGGACGTGGTGCCCTTCGAAGATCTCACGAAGGAGATCACGGCCGTGCTCGCCTGCTACAAGACGCAGCGGCAGGAGGGCGAGACACTTGGCGACTTCTGCCACCGGCTGGGCGTCGATGCCGTCCGCACATGGGCCGATCGGTGGATGTCGGCGCCGAATGATTCCACCTGACCCGTAGCTCGTTATTGGTGAGGTGGGTTCCCTCGCGGAGCTGTGGGAGTTGATCGGGGAATCCCACGAAAAGTAGGGTCGCCATGCGAGTGAAGAAAGCTGCTGTCGGCGCGATCCGCTGGTTCCGAACCGTGTGTGGGCTCCACGGCTTTGTTCAGCGGCGAGAGTATCTCATCAACGGGATCGTGTTGGCGTTCCTCAAGTACGCTGTTGAAGCATCAGTGATTCGAGCTTCGACCGGCCGCCACCTCACGCCGGTCGACTTTGTCAGTCCATCGCTTGCGAAGTGGGAACGAGTGCTTCAGGGAGCACCGGAGTGGCTGGGATGGGGCCTGTTTGTGTGGAGCGTGCCATTTATTTGGATCGCACTTGGGATGAGTGTGCGGCGTTCAGCGGCCGCCGGTCTTTCACCGTGGCTGGGCACGGCAGTACTCATTCCAGGCGTCAATCTCGCACTCATGGCGGTCCTCTGTTTTCTGCCGGATCGTTTCTCCGAGCCAGCGTCTGATCGATCGTTGGCCGGTCGAGCGACGAGTTGCCGTCGGCAAGGGGAGAAACGATGGACGACCATTCGAGCCCTTCTGGCGGCCCTGGCAGTCGGATTCATGTCAATCGTCGTGGGAATTTACTGGTTCCAGACCTATGGGGCCGTGCTCTTCTTCGGGACACCATTGGTCATGGGGATGGTTGCCGGTTTTCTCGCCAACCAGCCGGCTCCTCGAAAGGCGGGGGAAACGGTCGGCATCGGGATGGCGGTGATGCTTCTGGCCGGTGGAGTGCTCCTCGCATTCGCACTCGAGGGACTGATCTGTCTGGTGATGGCGGCCCCGCTCGTGATGCCCACGGCGATGGCGGGCGCCTTACTGGGGAGGTGGATTGCCACGTCGACCGCCTCCGGCACGCAGCACCTTGTGCCGGTGCTTATGGTGCTGCCCCTGCTGGCGGGTGCTGAATCGTTGATTCATACGCCACCGGAATACGAAGTCCTGACCGTCGTTGAAATCGATGCAGCTCCCGACGCCGTGTGGCGCCACGTCGTCGCATTCCCCGATCTTCCGGACCCGGAAGATTGGTTTTTCCGCTGCGGTATTGCCTGTCCGCTTCGTGCCCGCATCGAGGGCGAAGGGGTGGGTGCCATCCGTCATTGTGAGTTCACAACGGGCAATTTTGTGGAGCCCATCACAGTGTGGGAGGAGCCTCGTCATCTGGCGTTTAACGTGAGCGAGCAGCCCGACCCCATGGTGGAGATGTCTCCATGGCGGCATGTCCACCCACCCCACCTCGCCGACCATTCGCTCCGTAGCCATCGAGGGGAGTTTCGCCTCACAGCCTTGCCAAATGGGCAGACTCAACTCGCTGGTCGAACTTGGTACACCTTCGACATGTACCCACAGGCCTACTGGACAGCCTGGTCCCACTTCTCAATCCATAAGATTCACCGCCGCGTACTCGACCACATCAAGTGGCTGGCGGAGCAGGAGCCACAGCCCTGAAGTGGCCGACAAGCCACGCTACGCCGGGACGTCGTCCCACATCGGGCACCAGAGCGGCATCCGCGGGAACAACTGCCCGGCGAGCTTCTGGGCCATCTGGGTGGATGACTCCATGCGGCCCGCCAGCACCGACTCGGCCGGATCGCACTGGCAGAGCACCAGCCGGGCCAGCTCGTCATCGCCCAGCCGGAGATAGCTGCGGCCGACGCGGCCGGCATGCACCGTCGCGTCGCCGTTGGTCACGATGATCGAGCCCCGGAACGATGGTGCATCGAGGCCGAGCTCCACGGTTTCGCGAATCCCGGCCGCGGCCACGCGGGCCGCGACAGCCGGCGCGAGGGCGTTCAATACGTCCAGCGGCTTGAACAGCTTGGCCACAATCATCCGATCGCCCGGCTGCACGTCACCTGACGCCGCGGCCACGGCCGCATGCAGCGGATCGGCGACACTCGATTCATACACGATCTGCTGCCGGTCGTTTTCGATCGCCTCGGCACAGATGCGAGCGAGGATTTCCCGATCGAGCCCGGGAAACTCCGGATCGGCCAAGACCTCCAGCACACGGTTGCCCGACTGGATCGCATAGCCCACGATCCGGGCGGTGGTCTCATGCAGGTCGTAGCGATCCTGGCCGACAAGCGCGACAAGGATCGAGTCGAAGGCGGCGCGGCTCACCAGCCAGCGCGAATAGGCCTCGCTGCGGTCCTGCGGTCCGACAAACCGCGAGGCATTCTGCTTGTAGATCCGCAGGATGGCCGGCAGCTCGACATGCCGCCACTGCCGCATCGTGACCGCCTCGCCTGGTCGTTGCGGTTCTTCGAGCAGCCGCGAGAGAATCTCTGTCGGCTTGCCGGGCGTCGCACAATCGCGGCCGAGCACGGTCCAGCCGAGTTCACGAAACGAGGCGGCGACCCGCGTGCGGGAAAAGGCGACCGCGGCGCCGATCTCCTGCATCCGCTCCTCGGCCGCCCGCACCAGTTCCTGGCCATGGCCGGCACCGCGGCACTCAGGCAACACGGCGAGCCGATCGATCACAGCGGCCGACACGGATGTATCGCCGAGCAGCACCGCCCGCGGCATCACTTCCACATGCCCCACGATGCGGCCGGCCAGCCGGGCGACCAGGCGATTGGCCGAATCATGGTCGGGATGATCGACGGCGGCGTGAAATTCGGCACGGGTAGGGGGCTGAGGCAGGCCCGAGAGCAGCTGCAACACCTCGCTTTGATCCCCGGCTCGGGCGGGGGCGATATGGCACTGCTCCAGCATCCAGGCTGGCGGCGTCCAGGGGGCGGCGTGCTGGTGCGGCACATGCAGCACCGCTTCCCGCTTCGGCTTGTTCAGCGGTCGACGCTTGACCACCATGCCGGCGGGCCGCACCTCGACGACATCAACCGCCTCGGCAGACGCCTTCTTGCCAGTGGTGACCTGCTTGGCCTTCGCCGTCGGTTTCTTGCGGACGGCCGTGGCTGTCCGGGTTGCGACATGACCAGAGCTGGGGGTGCGAGAACGAGCAGCCCGGGACGAACGCATAGAGTCTCCTCTCCCTGGAGCGCAGAAAATCATTCCGTTGGCCGCCAAAGATATGCGGTGGCTCAGTCGGTTTCCAGTAGCAGGAAATTTTTCAGTGTCTTTTCCGGGAAAAAACACCAGGGATGCGCCCGCGATGCGAGTACTTTTTGGGCGCGGATCGCCTGTGCCAGGGGGCCGACGCGGGCCAGCTGCTCGTCGCGAATGGGCTGCGTATACATCGCCAGGCGTGCGTTGGCGGCGCGAATCTCGCGACAGCGGCGTTTGGCGAGTGTGACCGTGGGGTGGGTTTCAATCCACCGCCACTTGTCGCTCACCAGCTCTCGCACCGCCTCGGGCCGCGCCTCGAGTGGCGCGAGATGCCGCTCCGGATGAAACTCGAGGTCGCGGAGCAGCCGATGCACGTCGGCGAGCTCGGCTTCGGGGGCGAGGCTTTCTCGACCTTCGTAGTGCGCGGCGATCGGGAGCCGGAGCGTGCCCGACACGATCGCAAACCGCGGCGGGTCGCAGCCGGTGAGGCGGCGGACGATCTCGTCGGTGAGCTGATCATAGGCCGCACCGCCGATGCCATGCACGAACACGTCGGCGACGAGCAGCCGCGCCAGCAGCGTGGTGATGATCGCCCGCGGCCGCAGCCGGATCCCGTGTTCCTCCATCCGCGACAGGGCATCGACCCACTTGGAGGGTGAGGTCTCCGCCGAGATCGGCAGCTCGACCCGCAGCGTCTCCATGTCGGAGATCGTCATGCCGCCGGGTGTGGACATGTTGGCAAACGCCCGCCGTCGCCGTGGATCCTCCCGCGACCAGATCCACCAGGGGATCTCGAGCCAATCGCCCTCGGCGGGATCATCGATGCGGGTGACGAGATCCGGCATCGGTCGCGACAGGCTTCGCTCCCGGTGGGCGGCGCGGTAGGCGGCCAGCCCGCTGTTATAGGCATCATGGAGCAGCCGGGTATGCGCGAGCAGCCAGCCGATAAACACCATCACCGTGGGCAGCCGCACCATCTCGCTCATCGGCAGCTCGAGGGTTTCCAGACCGTAGCGCTCTTCGAGCATATGGCGGGCCTGAGCGATGGCGAGGCCAAGGCGGTGCGATTCACCGGCGCGTTCGACCGCCAACGGCCACCACCGCCGCAGCACCGGCTCGGGTTCGAGTGGTCGCAACAGATCGCTCGCCCGCCTGCCGAAGGCGGCGAAGCATTCTGAATCGAGGATGCCCCGCTCCTCCCATGCCATCTCCGGTGCGGGCAGATCGAAAAACACTTCTTCGAAGTGGGCCTGCTCGGGAGTGCCCACCGGCACATCGACACTCGTGCGGGCGCAGCGATCGGTGTCGATGATGAGATTGATCGCGGTACCGCCAAGCTGCCGGGCATAGGCGTCGAGCACAAAGTTTTTCAGCCAGACACCCGGATGAAAGAGCTCCGGCTGATGGCCTCCCATCACGATCGGCTGCGCGATCCACTCGGCCATGTTCCTGGGCCGGTGCACGTCGCGGTAGCTGCCCGAATACTCGGCGGCGACGGTGAGCACCTCGCGGCGGGTGGCGGCGATCAGCTCCCAGAGCTTCATGTCGCCGATCCGCGTGCTGAAGGCGGCCCGCAGCAGCCGGTTGTTGTCGACGAGCGTCTCGATCGAGGCGGCGGGGGCGTCGGCAGACGGCACGATCGGCGGATCGATCAGGCGACCGCCCGAGGCGGCAGGCGGCTTTTGAAGACGGCGAAAAGCGGGCATGTCGGACAGTGGGCCTCGTGCCTCCGGGCTCAATCTCCTACGGCTTCCGTCGCCGCAGTGCCGCTCTGTTAGGGCGCGGTCGCCGCAGCCTCGAGGGCCACGGCCGCCTCCGCGCGGTCGAGAACGGTCCGGTAGTAGGCCAGACGAGTCGCTGCATCGTCCAGTGCGCCTCCGAAACTCCGCGCCAGATCGAGGTAGACAAGCGGCACTGGCAGCTCCACGATCCGCAGGCCCGCCGCCGCTGCCTGCACCCACACTTCCAGCGGCATCGCGTAGCCCGTTTCAGTGACGCGGAGGCGACGCAGGGCCCGCCGTGAGTAGGCCTTGAAGCCGCAGAAGGCGTCGGTGAGCGCGAGGCCGAGCCGGGCGTTGATCTCGGCTGTGATCTTGGCGTTGATCCGCCGCCGGGCGGCAGGCGGGGCGGAATCGCCGGGGAACTGTTGCAGATAGCGGCTGCCGCTGACGATGTCGGCTGAGCCGGCCGCGGCGATGAACTCAGGGATCAGCCGCGGCTGGTGCTGGCCGTCGCAATCGATCGTGACGAGGCCATCCCACGGGCCGGCCAGCGTGGCGGCATACGCTGTGGCGAGCGCGGCGCCGTAGCCGCGGTTGGCGTCGTGTCGCACGAGGCGGATGTCGTCGCGGCGGGCGAGCAGGTCGCCCGTGCCGTCGGTGGAGCCGTCGTCGACCACGAGCACATCGGGGGTGACCTGCAGCACCTCGTCGAGCACAGCCTCCACGTGGGCCGCCTCGTTATAGACGGGGAGGGCGGTGAGGAAACGGCATTGGGTGGACGAAAAAGACATCAGCATTAGTGTAGCGCCAGAAAAACCGGGAGCAACGCGCCGGTCAGGCCGGCACCCAGACCAGCGGATCGACGTCGGCCTGGCTGGCGAAGCAGGTCAGGCCGGGTACGCGTGCGGTGAGCCGGGCGGCAAAGACATTCATCGAGAATCGCTCGCTGGCATGATGACCGACCGCCACGACAGACACTCCCGCTGCCATCGCGGCGAGCGCGTCATGAAGCTTGATCTCACCGGTCACGAGCGTCGCAGAGCCGGCTGCGGCGACAGCTGCGATCATCTCCCCACCACTGCCGCAGACAATGCCGACGCGGCCCGCCGGACGCGTCGCGTCGCCGGCAATGTGGCAGCCTGCAATGGAGACACTCGGGTCGGCTGCGGCAAGTGACTTCATGAGGCTCCGCGCGAGATCGGTAACGGTCAAGCCCGCCGGGGCCTCACCAACCCGGCCGACGCCGACCGTCGGATCGATCGCATCGGGCTCGAGCGGCATCACATCGGTGAGCTGCATGAATTCGGCGAGCTGATGATTGATGCCGCCGGCAGCCGAGTCCCACGCCGTGTGAGAGCTCCAGACGGCGATCCCGTTGCCGAGCAGGTCGAGCAGCACGCGGCCGGTCGCCGAGTCGTCGGTGATTCGCCCCACCGGCCGAAAGGGAAGTGGATGGTGGCTGCCAATCAATTCGACGCCTTCCCGCACCGCCTCGCGGGCCACGGCCTCGGTGAGCGTGAGGCAGGTCATCACGCGGCTGATCGTCGCGCGGCGGCTTCCGATGAGCAGACCGACCGAGTCCCAGTCGGCCGCCAGCCGGAGTGGGGCGATCGCTTCCAGCGCGGCGGTGACTTCGGCGAGCGTGGCCATGCGGCGAGGATATACTCGGCGGGCTCATGGAACCATCCCGCCTGTCGGTGCCTGCGTTGTCGCTTTCCCGTGATCTGCGGCGGGCGCTGGCCCGCGCGCGGGAGCTCGGCGTGCGGGGAGTCGAAATCGACGGCCGCCGTGGCATCGCCGCAGAGCAGATCACGCAGACCGGCCTGCGGCAGATTCGCAAGTGGCTCGATGATGAAGGGCTCGTCGTGTCGGCGGTAGCCTTCCCGACCCGCGGCGGCTATGCCGATGCGGAGCGGCTCGAGGCGCGAATCGCGGCCACGAAGTCGGCGCTGGAGCTGGCCCACGCGCTCGGCGCGCAGGTCGTCACCAACCATATCGGCGACATTCCTCCAGCCCCCGCGGCTGATGCTGATTCTCCCCATCCCGGCTGGCAGTTGCTGATCGATGTGCTCACTGATATCGGAGCGTGGGGCCATCGCGTGGGTGCAACGCTCTGTGCCGAGGCGGGCCGCGCTGCGCCGGCCGATCTTTTGCGGGTGATCGCCGCGTTGCCCACCGCGAGCCTGCAGTGTGACATCGTGACCGGCTCGCTCCTTGTGCATAGCCACGACCCAGCTGCAGCAGTGGAAACGCTCGGGGCCCACATCGGCTATGTGCATCTGACCGACGCTGTCGCGGGAACGTATGCAGGCCGTGGCCGGCCGGCACCGTTGGGCACGGGCGAGGTCGATGTGCCGGCGGTCCTGGGGGCGCTCGAGGAGCGAGGCTACCGCGGCTGGATCGGGCTCGAATCGGCGAGCATGCCGGAGCTGGCCGCGGCGATCGGGTTCCTTGGTGGTGGGAGCGGCGCGTAGTTCGCTCTGAACGAGCGGTGTGGGCCTGGGGCTTCCTGCGATCCGCGACGCCGGTTTTTCATCACGCGGGTTCGATGGGATTCCAGACCCGCTCGAATCCCACTCTGGCGAAGTCCTTGACATTCGCCGTCGCAAACTCGGTCACACCATGATGCAATAGCGTTCGCGCCAGCCGAACGTCGATGATGCGGCGAAAGGCGAAACCGGATTTCGACGCAAACTGCCACACATCATCCATCACGGGCGCACAGTCGATCAACTGCCACGCCTGATTTGACCGATAGGCCGTGCACACCGCCGCCGCCTGAGCCACGGTGAGCGGCTTCGCAAAGATGCGCTCATTCCTGAGCTTGAGGTACAGCTCGACGAGCATCAGCTCGCAGATGGCGACGTCGCGACGTGCGGCAAGCGATTCGATGAACGCTCGACATGGCAGGTGCGATGCAGAATCGCGATTCGCGGCATGAACGGCAAGATTCGTGTCGAAGCTGAGCATCTCGAGGTAGCGCGTTCACTCGTGACTCAGGGCGGTCCATTGGTCTTCGGCCGCGAGCGGCTGGCCCATGCCAAACGAACCCGGGAGCTTCCAGTCAGTGGGCTTCGCCCGTCCCGGCGGATGGTGCCGCACGATCTCCTCGAGACCCCGTCGCACCACTTCAGCGAAACTGAGTTCGTTCTCGCGGGCGAGGCGTTTCGCCTCGTGATAGAGGTGGTCCGGGATCTGGATCTGTGTTTTTATCATGATGGCATTATGCCATCATGCGATGCTCTGGGCAAAGCACCGTTGAAGAGGCCGGCCGATCGCAAGGTTAGCCCGACCGTTCATGCGGTTCGGGGCTGCCCATGCCCCGTCGCCGGACGTTCGCTACGGGCATCCTGCCCTTCGCTCACTCCCTGCCGGCTGCGCTCCGACATCCTGTCTGCGCTGGCCGCCAAGGCCGGCTCCCGGGGCATGGGCAGCCCCTCACGGATCGATCAGCGTTTGGGAGCCGAGAGCAACCGCCTGAAGGGGATATTTTCTTGCGGTGGCATTTGGCTTTTGGCGTGATAGTCTCATCGTCATGCATCGGGATGCAGTGATTCACCGGTTCATTGCGTGGCTCTCGCTTGTGGGCTACGCGCTCGTGGCTTCGGGCCTGCCGTTGCCACTGGGTGCGGTCGCTCCGGGTAGTGCCAGCCCGGCGGCTGAAAAGCGGCTCGCGGTAAAAGATCGCTCGGCGCCATTTCCCTGCATGGACAAGCCCTGTGGCTGCGTGACCGCGGAGCAGTGCTTCACGAATTGCTGCTGCAATACGCCGGCCGAGACGCTCGCCTGGGCGCAGGCGCACCAGGTCGATCCCGCCGTGATTGTCGCCCTTCAGCGACGGGCCGCAGCGCCGGCCGAGAAGACTACCGTGGCCTCCTCGTGCTGCTCCGTGAAGAAGCAGACCAGTTGCTGCTCGACGCCGAGCGTGCCGGCCTGCTGCGATGAAGCGGAGTCTGTCGCCGGTTCGGTTTCACTCGCGGGCATGGATATCTGTAGTGACTACGAGTCACTGGCCGCGATGTCTGACGAGCGGCAGGAGACCGAAGCGGCTGTCGCCCTGGCGGCTGATTCGGCCGCCGTCGAGCCGGTGTCGCTCCACACCGTCGTGTTGAAATCGATGCTCGCCTGCGGCGGCATTGTGTCGCAGTGGCGTTCCGTGGGCGGAGCTCCGCCGCCGCCGGTTGTCCTGGCAGTGGTTTCTGTCACTCCGCTCGCCGAGGCCATCCTTCCCGGCGATGATGCCTTCTCTAGCGATCGGGCCGCGCCCGATGCGCCTCCTCCCCGCGTGGCCTGAGCCGGCGTTTCTGCGTCGCTCGAGAGCCGTTGTTTTGCCCCGGATCTGTCATGGTGTCGCGTCGTGCGCGCCAGCGGATGCCGAGGGCCATTCAGTCCACTCATCTCCATGAGAAGGCATCATGTTTTTCTATCACCCTCCGCGGCTGCGCCGCGGGTTCACCTTAGTTGAGTTATTGGTCGTCATCGCCATCATCGGCGTACTGATCGGCCTGCTGCTGCCGGCCGTGCAGGCGGCCCGTGAGGCGGCACGGCGAATGAGTTGCAGCAACAACCTCCGGCAGTTCGGCTTGGCATTGCTCAACTACGAGAGTAGCCAGAGGCAGTTTCCACCAACGGATGCTCGGGGCAGTTCTGCCGCCGGACAATCAGCCACGGGAGGCTGGTCGTTGCATGCCCGGCTTTTGCCGTATGCCGAGCAGACCACGTTGGCGGACCAGTTCGATTTCAACCAAGCCGCGTTTACCGGCAGTTGGAACAGCCAAGCGCCGAATCCTGCGTTTGCAACACTGTTCGCGACGCCGATATCGATGCTGCTGTGTGCCAGCGACCCCGCCCCGGCGGTGCAATCGCTTGGCGGAAACAACTATGGCGGCAACAACTACATGGTGAGCTTCGGTAGCGCGCAGGCCGACGGCTCCGGAACGTGTTATTGGAACTTCTCGTCGCCCACCGACGGCATCGTCTATGAGAATTCGCGGGTGCGGATTCGCAGCGTCACCGATGGGCTTTCAAAGACGGCGATCGCCAGCGAGGCGGTGCGCAGCATCGGGAGTGATGCCACGTTTTCGAGTGGGCCACCGCCGTTTCCCTACCAGTACACGCTCAACGGATCGACCGGCTGGAGCTCCAGCACACTTGTTGGCCCAGCCGGCGCCACGCCGACCACGGCCGATGTCGATGCGATCGTGGACAGTTGGCAGTCACTTACCGGATGGCGCGGAGCGGCAAGTCCCGGTATGCGGGGCCGCGGCCTGTCGTGGGCGGCGACGACGCAGGGCAATAGCCTCACCAATGGCTTCCTGACGCCGAACAGCAAGATCCCCGACTACGTCGTCCACTGGTCGGGTTTCTTTGGCCCCAAGAGCTACCACAAGGGGGGCGCGAACGTGCTGTTTGGCGACGGGCGGGTGGTGTTGCTCGGTGAGCAGATCGAGCCCGCCATGCATCGAGGTCTGCACAGCATCAACGGAGGAGAGGTGGCATCCTATGAGTAGGTTCATCAACAACAGCGTCTGCAATGTTCTGACGTGGGTCACCCTGATGTCGGCGGTCTGCTGGCCGCTGGCGGCAGTGGCCCACGACACATGGCTCCAGGCGTCGCCGCGGCTCGTGCAGCCCGACGACGTCGTGCATGTCGGTCTCTTCCTCGGCAACCATGGCAACGACCACCGCGACTTCAAGATCGCGAGCAAGGTCGGCTCGCTCGACGAGGTGCAGGTCGAGGTCATCGGTCCCGATGGGCGGAAGACCGACCTCAGGCCCGACATGGCCGATCTCGGCTACGCGCCGAAGGAAGGCTTCTGGTCGGGGAGATTTGTGCCGGCCACGGAGGGGCTGCACTGCGTCGGCCACTTCCGGCAGGGCGTCCGCCACGGGGCGATGGGGTTTAAGGGAGGCAAGACCTTCTTCCTCGCCTCGGAGTCGCTCGACAAGCCGGGGAAGCCGGATGCGTCGGGTGGTGGGCTGCCCGGGCCGCTCGGCCATCCGCTGGAGCTCGTGCTCGAGAGCCATCCGGTGCTCGGCTGCGGGCCGGGGAAGCCGATCGCCGTGCAGCTGCTCTTCAAGGGAAAGCCGCTGGCCGATCAGGTGGTGTCGTTTATCCCACGAGGGGCGACGCTCGCGGAAGGCTTCGATGCCGAGCACGAACGCAAGACCGATGCCGAGGGGCGGTGCAGCTACACGCCCAAGGAGGGCAACCTCGTGCTCGTCGTCACGCACCTCGTGAAGCTCGAGGAGAAGGGTGAGGGCTACGACAAGACGGCCTACGCGGCCACGCTCGTGATCGACGTGCCGCAGCGGTGCCCGTGCTGCGAGTAGGGGTCAGACGAAGACGCGGTCGAGCGGGAGCGTGAAGCCGGGGAGCACAGGTGCCCCCGGCACGCTCTCGCTGTTGCCGTAGGTGGTGACGCGGCCGTCCATGGCATGGCACACAAGTGAGCGGCCGGCAGGATCGACCACCCAGACCAGCCTGGTTCCGGCGGCCAGCCACTGGGCCACCTTCGCGGCGACATCCTGCCGCTGATCGCTCGGCGACAAGACCTCCACTGCCAGATCGGGCGGGCCCGGGAAAAAACCGGCTGGGATGCCGCCGGTGAGTCGTTCCGCCCGCACGAACGCTACATCAGGAGCCCGCACGGAATCAGGATTTCGCTCGAGGACAAAACCTGTCTCCGCAGCAAAGACGACACCGAGATTGGCGGTTTCGACAGCG
>JAQBZA010000345.1 GCA_027622795.1 Planctomycetota bacterium
CCCCCGAGCCGACCAACCCGCGACGTTCGCTGGCCCGCTTGTCATGTTCAATCTGTCGCTGCCGCTCATAGAGCCGCGTCTTGAGCACCCGCAGCGCCTTGGCAAGATTCTTGTGCTGGCTTTTCTCATCCTGGCACTGCACCACAATGCCCGTCGCGAGGTGGGTGAGCCGCACGGCCGAGGCTGTTTTGTTGACATGCTGCCCGCCCGGGCCACTGGCGCAGAAAAGATCCTTGCGGTAGTCGTCGGGCGAGAGTGAAACCTCCACGTCCTCCGGCTCCGGCAGCACCGCGACCGTGGCGGCTGAGGTGTGGATGCGGCCCTTTGTCTCGGTGTCAGGCACCCGCTGCACGCGATGGCCACCGCTCTCATGCTGCAGCTTGCGAAACACCCCGCCGCCCTCGAGGCCAAGCACCAGTTCCTTGAAGCCCCCCAGTTCGGTCGGGCTGGCATCCATCACTTCCACCTCAAAACCCTGCTCGGCGCAGTAGCGACGATACATCTCGTACAGATCGCCCACGAAGAGCGCCGCCTCCTCGCCACCAGTGCCAGCGCGAAGCTCCATGATGCACCGCGGGCGGTCGGCATCGGCATCATTGGAGCAGAGGTCGACGAGTTCCTCCCATTCGGTTTCGCGGCGGTGGCGGAGGTCAGGAAGCTCTGCCTCGGCCAGTTCCCGCACATCCGTATCGGCATCTCGCCGCATCTCCTCGTGCTCGGCGATCTGCCGCTCGAGGTCGAGAAAGCCGCGATACTTCAGGGCCAGTCTGGCCAGCGAACCATGTTCACGGGCCGCGGCCGAGAGCAGCTGCGTGTCGGCCAGCACCTCTGGATCGACCAACTGCCGCTCCAGTTCCGCGAACCGGGAAAGCTTGGCTTCGAGTTGGTCGCGCATGGATCAGCCGGCTCATGATGCAGCCGGGATGGATGCCTTCTTCTTTTTCAGGCTCGCATACCCGGCGCCGGCAAACTTCGTCTTGAACTTCTCGATTCGGCCTGCCGTGTCGACAAACTTCAGCTTGCCGGTGAAGTAGGGATGGCAGACATTGCAGATGTCGACCTTGATCTCCGGCACGGTGCTCCGCGTGGAGAACGTATTGCCGCAGCCACAGCGGACGACGGTGTCGATGTACTTGGGATGTACGCCATCTTTCATGAGATTTCCTTTGCAAAAATCGAGATTCGAAAGAATACATCCTCTCCCCGCCGCCGGCAACGCCGCTGGCCCCGCTGCCGGCCTTTTGGCCGGCCGACGCTTGCCGGGCGTCCGGCCGACCGACAGCTGCCGGCCTCGTTACGGCACCGCGTCCTCCAGCCGTTCGGCCCGGATACGGCTGCCAAACCGCTGCGGGGAGGTGTCGGCCTCGAGTAGGGCGGCAGCCTCCCCGGTGCGGCCAAGCCCCAGATAGGCCGCGGCGAGATTGATCCGGGCGGAGTCGGTCCAGGGCGAATCGGGCGCGGCCTGCAGGGTGAGGCGGTCAAGGTAATCGACGGCGGCTTCGGTATCGCCTTCAGCGAGCGTGAGCACACCGAGCCAGTAGGTGGCGTCTTCTTTCATCTGCAGGTAAAGCCGCTTCACACGATCGGCCTGCTCAGGCGGTAGGGGGGACACGGCGGCATTGATCGCGGCGGTGGTGGGCCGCGCGGCCAGATAGGCGGCTTTTGCCCCGTCAGGGCCATCGAGATCACCACGAAACTCCCGCACTCGCGCCGCATACAACGGCCTTAGGATGCGGCCCCGTTGGAGGCCATCACGGCCGCCTTGCTGCCCCAACGCCAGCGTCATCACCGCCAATTCACGCCCAGCGGCCGCCTGCACGGCCGGCTCTCGGCGGCGGATTGCGGTCTCCCAGGGAAACTCCCACAGACCCGCAGTCGTAGCCTCCACTGATTTCTGCGGCAGCGCTGCACGGGCCCGCTCAGCGACGGCAGAGGGCACGATCGAAAGCGACACGGCGCGGGTTCCCGCCATCCGCTTGTCGAGGAGGTGCATCCGCCGCGCAAGGAGCCACGGGTCGGCCGCCACGAGGATGGAGAGACGCTGCATGTCGGCAGCTTGAACCGGATAGCTCCGATCCGGCAGGGAGAGCCCCGCCAACACCGCTGGATCGGCCGCCGCCTCGCGGGCGGTTGCCACGCCATCGCCACCGGGGCCAGGAATCGGCAGGCCATACGTCGGCTCAAACAGATAGGCCTCACCGCCGGAGAGAACTGCCGGCACCCACGGCCGGGGAGATTCCGCGGGGCCGGTTGCGAGCATCACGCCGTCGAGCCCCGCATGCCGCAGCAGCTGCAGGAAGATCCACGACCGCTGCGCGGCACTGGCTCGACCAGAGAGCAAAATCTCGCCTGGCAAAAACCAACGCATGCCAGCGTTGGCTTCACTCGGCACCATCGGTGGGTCAGTATCGATCGCCAGACTGCGAATCGTCCAGTTGAAGAGCCGCGTCGCGACATCGAGATCGTCGATAGCCTCACCACGGGCAATCGTGCTGATGTCTGCCAGCCACCGCTGATCCCGTAGGGCGGCGACATCTGTCGCGGCGTCAAACACCGACACCTCCAGCCCCGTCGCGACCGACTCCGGCCGCAGTCGCTCTGCCAGACCGTTGAAGAGGGGATCAATCTGCCACGCACCAACCGCCGCGGCATCGGCTGCCGGGTTCCCGTGGCTCCACTGGTTGAGACGGTCGAACACCTGGGCAAACGCGGCCACTTCATCATAGTCCTCGAGCCTGCCGAGAACTGTCATCGCCCCATCAAGGAGCTGCTCACGCACGCCCTCAGGAATCAGTTGGATCTGCTGCGCCGCCTCGGATGGCTCAGGTGTCGGCACGTCGCGACCGCCACAACCAGTGAAACACGCGAGCCACACGCTGCCCAGCATCACGATCCGCAATGAAGTTGTCATCGGCCCACCCCTTCGTGTCATCCCTCCCGGCCATGCCGCTCGCCGGCCAGCCGTGCCTCGTGGATCATGATCACCCGCTCCAACACACCCCGCAAGGCAAGAAGGGGCACCATGGTGGCCCCATCGCTGGGGCTCGAATCGGGATCAGGATGCGTCTCAAAGAAGAACCCGTCGATGCCGACTGACGCTGCCGCCCGGGCCAGCGGTTCGACCAGCGCTCGATCACCCCCGGTCGCCTCCCCGAGGCTCGCCGGCTGCTGCACCGAATGCGTGGCATCAAAGATGACCGGCACGCCCATCGCCCGCATCGTGAGCAGCCCAGCAAAGTCATTGACGAGCCGACCGTAGCCAAAAAAGGTGCCCCGTTCGCAGAGGAGCACGTCGCTGCAGCCCCCGGCGAGCAGTTTCGCCACGACATGCTTCATGTCGGCCGGCGCCACGAACTGGCCCTTTTTCACATTCACGGCCCGACTAGTCGCAGCGGCGGCGAGCAGGAGATCGGTCTGCCGGCACAGGAAGGCCGGGATCTGCAAGAGATCGCAGACCTGGCCGGCAGCCGTGGCCTGCTCAGGGAGGTGCACGTCGGTGGTGACCGGGAGGCCAGATGCGGCCCGTACTCGGTCAAGCACGGCCAATCCCTCGTCGACTCCCGGCCCCCGAAATGACCCGCCGCTGGTGCGATTGGCCTTGTCGAACGAGGCCTTGAAGATGACGGCGATCGGCAGTGTGGCAGCCAGACTTGCCAAGTGTTCGGCAATTCTCAGACAGAGCGACTCACTTTCAATCACACAGGGTCCGGCAATAACCAGAAGCGGCAATCCAGGCCCGCAACGATGCGGACCAATGAGGGCAGGGAGGCGGGGGTTCACGGAGGGTTCCTCATGAATGGATGATCGGAGGTGAATCATATCGATTCGGCTTCGGCCACGGCCTTGTGAACGCTTTCCCCGATAGGGTGTCTGCTGCCGCATCCTGCAACAGCCGCATCAAATTGCTGCGTACGGCCGACTGAAAGGTCTGCCGCAGGGACGCTAAGCCTGTGACGCCGCCCAGGTGATGTCGGCAAAACGAGTGGCTTTTTTGCGTAGCCTGCGGCTTGCCGGGAGGGATGACCCCATTTTTTAAACCCTCCCA
>JAQBZA010000346.1 GCA_027622795.1 Planctomycetota bacterium
GGTCGAGACGAGTATGCGTATCCTCGCATCCCGAAGTCGAGGCCTCGCCCGTCCCCGGCGGCTTAGGCAAAGAGACGCCTGCGCTGGTCACAGGCGGCGATTCAGCGAGTGAATTGACCGGCTGCAAAATCTCCGGTTCAATCCTCGGTGACGACGGCCGCGGAGGCGGCCACGGTGACTACCCAGGCCGGATGGGAAGGAGCTCGCATCTCGTGACCAAACACATCTTCGTGACCGGTGGCGTTGTCAGTTCGCTGGGCAAGGGGCTCACCAGCGCCTCGATCGGGATGCTGCTCGAGGCCCGCGGCCTGCGGGTGAAGATGCAGAAGCTCGACCCGTATATCAACGTCGACCCCGGCACGATGAGCCCCTACCAGCACGGCGAGGTCTATGTGCTGGACGACGGCAGCGAGACCGATCTCGACCTCGGCCACTACGAGCGGTTCACCGCAACCAAGCTCACCCGCGAGAGCAACTACACAACGGGACAGATCTATCTCTCGGTGATCAACAAGGAGCGACGGGGCGAGTTTCTCGGCAAGACCGTGCAGGTGATTCCCCACATCACCAACGAGATCAAGGAGATGGTGAAAAACCTCGCTGACACTGAAACTGACATCGTAATCACCGAAATCGGCGGCACGGTGGGTGACATCGAGAGCCTGCCGTTTCTCGAGGCGATCCGGCAGATTCCGCTGGAGGTGGGCCGGGAAAACTGCATGTTCATTCATCTCACCTTGGTGCCCTACCTCAAGGCGGCCGGGGAGCTGAAGACGAAGCCGACACAGCACTCGGTGGGCATCCTGCGGCAGATCGGCATCCAGCCCGACGTGCTCGTCTGCCGCACCGAGCGGGGCCTCGACACGACCGACCGTGAGAAAATCGCGCTCTTCTGCAACGTGCCGCTCGACGCCGTGATCGAGGAGCGAGACAAAGACTTTTCGATTTATGAGGTGCCGCTGTCGCTGCAGTCAAATCGCATCGACGAGCTTGTGCTCAAGCGGTTTGGCCTGCAGGCGGGCCCCGCTGATCTCGAGGATTGGCACGACATCCTCCATCGGCTGCGAAATCCCGAGCATGAAATCTCGATCGCGCTGGTCGGCAAATACGCCGAGCATCGCGATGCCTACAAGAGCATCTACGAGGCCCTCGACCATGGCGGCATCGCCCACAAGACGCAGGTGCGGGTGCAGCCGATCAAGAGCGAGGATATCGAGCGGGAAGGGGCCGAGCGGCTGCTCGCCGGGTTTGACGGGCTGATCGTGCCGGGCGGCTTTGGGGAGCGGGGGATCGAAGGAAAGGTGGAGGCGATCTCCTTCGCTCGCCAGCGGGGGCTGCCGTTCTTGGGCATCTGCCTCGGGATGCAGTGCGCCGTGATCGACGTGGCCCGCAGCCTCGCTGGCATGGAGGGGGCCCACTCCACCGAGTTTGCGAAAGATACGCCCTTCCCCGTGATCGCCCTGATGGAGGAGCAGCATGGCGTGATCGAGAAGGGTGGCACGATGCGTCTCGGGGCCCAGCCCTGCGTGCTGGCCGAGGGCACCAAGGCCGCTGCCGCCTATGGGTCCGACAGCATCTCGGAGCGGCACCGCCACCGCTACGAATTCAATCCCAGATTTCGCGAGCGGCTGGAAGAGGCCGGGCTCGTGATCGCCGGCACCAGCCCCGATGGCACGCTCGTGGAGATCGTGGAACTGGCCGACCATCCGTGGTTTGTGGCGGTGCAGTTTCATCCCGAATTCAAGAGCAAGCCGACCGCAGCCCATCCGCTCTTTGCCGGGCTCGTGGCCGCGGCAGTGGAGCGGCATGCCGGCAGTGCATGGGTGACCGAAGGCTGAAGCGATGACACCGGGAGACAACGACATGGCGAACGACGAGCCGGGTGACGACGATGAAATGGTGGCCGAGGGTGATGCCGGCCTGCAGCGGCCGCCGGCCACCTTTGATTTTCTTCTGCAGACGATCTTTACGCAGGCCCTGATGGCCCTCGGCCGCGTGCCCAACCCGATCACGCAGAAGACTCATAAAAACCTGCCGACGGCCCAGCACTTCATCGACACGCTGGCGATGCTTGAGGCCAAGACTGCCGGCAACCTCACGGCCGAGGAGGCCAAGCTCCTCGAGGAGATTCAGCACCAGCTGCGAATGATGTGGATGGAGGCCCAGGCATGAGCGACCGGCCGGCGGCGACGCTGCTCGACGGCCGGGCGCTGGCAGCGCAGATCGAAGCCAACCTCGCCGATGAGGTGCAGACCTTCACCGACATGTTCAAGCGGCCGCCGCGGCTGGTGGTCGTGCTCGTGGGCGACATGGCGGCCAGCGCGTCGTATGTAAAAAGCAAGGCGGCCGCGGCCGCGCGGGTCGGCATCGATGCCGAGGTCGTGCGGGTGCCGGCCACAGCCGACACGCTGGCTTTGGTCGCCCTTGTCAAGTCAATCGCCCGCGACGAGCATGGCCCGGCCGACGGCATCCTCGTGCAGCTGCCGCTGCCGGCCCATGTCGACACCGTCGCCGTGCTCGATGCCGTGCCTCCTGATCGCGATGTCGACGGCTTTCATCCCGAAAATGCTGGGCTCCTCTCCCAGGGGCGGGCCCGCTTTATCCCCTGCACGGCCGCAGGCGTGCAGCGGATGCTCCTCGACGCCGGCATCGAAACGGCCGGCCGCCATGCCGTGATCATCGGCCGCAGCGACATCGTCGGCAAGCCGCTCGCGCTCCTGCTCTCCGCCAAGGGGCCGGGAGGCGACGCCACCGTGACGCTCTGCCACAGCCGCTCGGCCGACATGGCCGCGATCACTCGGCAGGCCGACATCCTCGTGGCGGCGGTCGGCCGCCCCGGCCTCGTGACCGCCAGCATGGTGAAGCCTGGCGCGGCGGTGATCGACGTGGGCATCAATCGGGTCACCGCCCCCGATGGTACGAGCCGACTGACGGGCGATGTCGACTTTGAGAGCGTCCGCGGCGTGGCCAGTTGGATCACGCCCGTGCCCGGTGGCGTCGGCCCACTTACCGTAGCGATGCTCCTGGCCAATACCGCTTTAGCCGCCGAATTGCGGTCGCGCGGCGGCTGAAAAACAGGGTTGTTTGCCTCCCTGCCCGTCCCTATCCTCCTCGCCTTCCCTGAGGATCAACGGGCTCATGCATTACTTTCTTCGTGCGCTTCGTGATGCGGCCAAGAGTTGGCCGCTCCTGCTCGCGGCATTTCTCTGCTCGGCCGGTGTGGCCGCCCTCTGGGGAGCCAACATCGCCGCCCTCTTCCCGATCATCGAGGTGACGCTCAACGGAGAGTCATTGCAGACCTGGAACACCCGGCGGATCACCGAGACCGACGCCAAGATTGAAGCCTTCCGCGACGAAATCGGCTCGCTTGAGAAAGCATTGGACGATGCAGACCTGCCTGCCGACGAGGCCACGGCCGCCCGCAACCGCATTGATACGCTTCTCATGGAAAGCACCCGCGAGCAGGCGGTGCTCTATTCATCGAAAAAGCTTGATCCATGGCTCCAGTATCTGCCGCGCGATCCCTTCGAGACCGTGCTGGTGGTCGTGGCCTTCGTGGTCGTGAGCACGTTTCTCAAACATATCTTCCTGATGGCGAGCACGCTGCTGGTCAGCTGGGTGGCAATGAATATCAGCCGCAACCTGCGGCTGCAGGTTTTCGACAAGGTGCTGGAGCTTGATCGGGCCCAGTTTATGAAGCATGGCTCCGCCGGCTTCATGGCCCAGGTGACGCACACCACCGACATGCTCGCCAGCGGGATCACCACTGTCTATGGCGGGGCGATCACCGAACCACTCAAGATCCTCGCCTGCCTCGGTGGCGCCTTCTGCATTTCGTGGCAGCTGACACTCGCCTGCCTCACCATGGCGCCCGTGGTGGGCTTCCTGATGGTCTGGCTCAACCGCCACATCCGGGGCATTTCCAGCAGCATCCTCAATCAGTCGAAGGGCTTTCATCACGTGCTGCTCGAGGCTTTCAACAACGTGCTCACGGTGCAGGCCTACACGATGGAAGACTTTGAGCGGCAGCGATTCCGCGACTGC
>JAQBZA010000347.1 GCA_027622795.1 Planctomycetota bacterium
CCCGAAACGCCCCCAACTGCGATCCGACTGCGGCCCCGAGCACGACGGCCCCAAGCACCGTGAGGCCGATCGGCGGCAGCGTGCGACCGGCCGCAAACCCCCCCAGTAGGCCGGCCAGTGAGTTGACGAGAATGAAGGGAGCCGAGACGGCAGCGACCTGCTTCACCGGTGCAGCCCGCAGCGTTAAGAGCGCCGGCGTAAGAAACACGCCTCCCCCCACACCCGTGAGGCCGGAGAGCAGGCCAAGGCTGGCCCCCAGGATCGCCATAAAGAAGGGGACCGTGAACTGGGTCGCCGCCGGTGTTTCCTGTTCCGGAAGCACTGATGCGTCGCGAGTTTCACCAAAGATGATCCGCACGGCCGACAGCAAGAGCACGACGCCGACGACCGCCTCAAAGGCCGCCGTCGGCAGGTTAGCCGCGCCCCCCGCGGCAGCCGCCGGCACGCTCGCCGCGGCCAACGGCAGGAAGAGCCGGCGGCGAAAATGCCCCGCCCGCCAAAACTGGGCCGTCGCGATCGAGGCGACGATCACATTGAGCACCAGCGCCGTCGGGCGGATCACCTGCGGGTCGATCCCGAAGAGGGTCATCACCGCGATGTAGCCGGTGGCGCCGGCGTGGCCCACCGACGCATAGAGCAGGGCCACGGCACCGATCGCGAGCGGCAGCAGGGCATTCATGACGCGGCGACGGCATGCTTTTTCAGCAACTCAAAGGGCACCACGTCGAGTGACTTCTCATGCGTCGCCTCGAGCACGACCGGCGGCGCCTTACCGGCATGAAAGGCCTCCAGCCAGCGGGCGGCGCAGAGGCACCAGCGATCTCCAGCCACGAGGCCGGGAAAGTTCCACTCCGGGTGAGGTGTGACGAGATCGTTGCCGGCCGCCACCGTGAACGCGAGAAACTCGGGCGTCATCACGGCGCAGACAGTGTGCACACCGACGTCATCCGGCCCCGTGCGGCAGCAGCCATCGCGGAAAAAGCCGGTGAGTGGGCTGCTTGAGCAGGCGATGAGTGGTTCGCCAAGCACGTTGCGATCATGCTTCGGCTCTGCGCGGTCGTGGCTGGGGTTGATCGCGATCATGGTGCCCTCCCTCGGTGGCTGCCGGATAAAACCGGTATGATGATCGTTCGCATTCGCCCCCGCAATTCACACTCCTCGCCTTCCCATGCTCAGCCTGCAATCCGCCTCCTCTGCCCGCTGGCTCGATCAGGTCGATGCCGGCCTCGACGAGGTGCTGATCGACCACGCCCACTGCGAGAAAAAGGCGGCAGGAGTGGCTATGAACCTGCTCTTTTCCTATGTCGATCATGTCACGCTCGCCCGGGAGATGACAGAGATCGTCAACGAGGAACTCGAGCATTTTCGACTCGTGCTCGATCTGCTCGAGCGACGGGGCATTCCGTTTCGGAAACTGAAGCCGAGCAGCTACGGGCCGCGGCTCCATGAGCTGATCAGCAAGGACGAGCCGGGCCGAGCGGTCGATCGGCTCCTCGTAGCAGGCCTGATCGAGGCCCGCAGTTGTGAGCGGTTTTCGGTGCTTGCCGAGCATGTGGCCGACAAGGAGCTTCGTGACTTTTATCGCAGCCTCTTCGAGTCGGAGGCCCGGCATCATTCCACCTATGTACGGCTAGCCTGCGAAGTGGCCCCTGAGGAGGAGGTTCGCGTGCGGCTCCATGGGCTGGCCGCGCGGGAGGCCGAAATCATTGCGGAGGGTGACCCTTTTCCGCGGATGCACAGCTGATGTCTGTGCTCAGTCGTGGCAGCCGTGCAAAGACGCGTGGCGGAAAGACGGGTGCCAAAGCACCTTGATTCAGATATCTGTGTCCCCACCATGCCACGGGCGAACGCAGAGTCGCGTGATACGGTTGCCCTCCTTCCCGACGACCTCAAATCGGAAGCCCTGAATATGAAACGCCGCCCCGACTTCCGGAATCATCTGGGCCTCGTGAATCACAAGGCCGGCAACGGTGTTTGCCTGTGCGTCGGGAAGACGCCAGTCGAGAGCCCGATTCAGGCTGCGAATAGCGAGCGAGCCATCCACCAAGAAGCCTCCGGCCGCGATCTTCTCGATGCCCCCGTCATTCCCCACATCGAGTTCATCGGTAATCTCTCCTACGATCTCCTCGAGAATGTCTTCGAGCGTAATCAGTCCCTGGAGTGCCCCATACTCATCCACCACTAGGGCGAAGTGGGTGTGGCGGCGAAGAAACTGACGCATCTGCTCATCGAGTGGCGTTGACTCCGGAATGAAGTAGGGAGGCATCGCGACCTCGAGCACGTCGAGTTCCTGAAGTGCCGCCCAGTCGCCATGCTCGGCTCGCACCAGACGGTTCATGGCCCGCAGCAGTTCTTTGGCGTGAATGACTCCCAGGATGTTCTCGTCACTCTCGCGAAAAACTGGAAGTCGAGTGTGGGGGCTGGCAAGCACCTGGGCAATGATCTCGGTCGGGGGCCTGTCGGCATCGACCATCTCGATTTGGCTGCGATGTTTCATGATTTCAGAGACATCTCGGTGGGCGAGGTCGAGCGCCCCCAACAGGCGGTCGCGGTCCTCCTTTTCCATCGTTCCTTCGGAGTGCCCCAGAGCAATCGCGCCGGCAATTTCCTCGTGCACCGAAAGCACATGACGGTCAGGGTCGGTCTGCACTCCGAAGAGCCAGAGGACACCACCGACGAGCCACTGCACGAGAGAAATCACGGGGCCGAAGAGCCACATCAGCAGCCGAATCACTGGAGCGACCCGGGCGGCCGCAGCCTCGGGAATCGTGATCGCCAGCGTCTTTGGCAACACCTCGCCAAAAACCAGCACCAGCGCGGTCATCACCAGCGTGGCCAGCGCCACACCGGTCGGTCCGAAGATCTTCGTCAGCAGGGAGGTGGCAAGCGCTGCAGCCAGAATGTTGACAACATTATTGCCCAGCAGGATGGCCCCGATCATCCGCTCGTCATCCTCCTTGACGGCGAGAGCGGTGGCGGCGCGGCGGAAGCCCTTGTCTGCCTGGGCCCGCAACTTACCGCGGGAGGCTGCGGTGAGGGCGGTTTCAGATCCCGAGAAGAAAGCCGACAGGAGCAACAAGCCAAAAATGGCCAGAGCCGTCACCAAAAAAGTGATATCGAGCCACACCAAAGATTCGAGGAGGCTTTCGGGCATTGGCTGCAATGTGGAGACAAAGTCCCGGAATCCCGCGGAGTCACGACCGCAGGAAAGTCCCAAAAGAATACCCGATCGACACCCCCGGCATGCGTTGCCGAAGTGTTTCCCGGCCCGATACGATCAGAGCATGGCCACCTCATCAGATCCGGTGCTTCGTCGGGGCCGTGGTCTGCCCCTTCACGAGACGATTGCCGTGGCGGTCCTTGGAACGCTGGCCACATGGGCGCTGCTCATGCTTTCCAGCCGGGGTGGAGAGCCGGTTGCTCTCGGCCCGCTCGATCCCGGCCGCTGGTTTCCCGGGCGGTCGCTTACGCTCGCCGACCTTCCCCTCGTCGTGATGCTCTTTGTCGGAGGTGTGCCACTGGTGGTCGGCCTCCTCCGTAATCTCGCTCGTGGCGAATTCGGCTCTGACATGCTGGCCGGTATCTCGATTGTCACGAGCATCATCCTGGGCGAGTATCTCGCCGGGGTGCTGGTGGTGCTCATGCTCTCCGGCGGCGAGGCGATCGAGTCGCGGGCGGTGAGCCGAGCCGGCGACGTGCTCCACGCCCTGGCCCGCCGGATGCCCACGGTCGCCCATAAAAAAACAACTGCTGGGCTCATCGATGTCGCCCTGACCGACATTGTGGTGGGCGACATCATCGTTGTGCTCCCCCACGAGATCTGCCCGGTTGACGGCACCGTCGTCGCTGGCCGCGGCTCAATGGACGAAAGTTACCTGACAGGTGAGCCCTATCGCATGGCCAAGGCCCCAGGCTCAGCCGTCCTCTCCGGGGCGATCAACGGCCAGGCGGCGCTCGAGATCTGCACAGAACACGTCGGACGCGACAGCCGCTACGCCAAGATCATGGACGTGCTGG
>JAQBZA010000348.1 GCA_027622795.1 Planctomycetota bacterium
ACAAGGCGGGCACCAAGCCGACGCCCGTTGCCTTGGTCAATGCGCGGTCCGACTTCGCGCAGACCAAGCCCGACCTCGCAGTTGCCTATGCGATTGACGCCGACGAGACCTCCGCCTGGGCGGTTGATCCGGAGGTGGGCCGCTCGCATGTGGCAGCCTTCGACCTCGAAAAGCCCGTGACCCACGAGGGCGGCGTACGACTGACGGTGACGCTTGAGTTCATGAACAATCGCCGGCATGCGATTGGCCGGCCCCGAGTCTCGGTGGCCGACGCCCCCGGGCTGGCGGTTGAGCCGGTGACGGCCACACATGACCCGATCGACGCCCACCGGGAGCGTCGCCGCCGCGCCAGTGACCTGCTGGCCAGGCCTGCTGACGAGTGGACGGCCGCCGAGCAGCAGGAGCTTGCCGAGCTGCATCGTATCTTTGACCCCGATGCCGAGCGGCTCGACATCGACGTCCGACGGATCGAGAGCGAGAAGCCGCGGCCCGACCTGCTGCGGGTTTTGGTGGCAAGTGAAAACGTTTCCCACATCCCGCACCATGCCGATGGACGGGGATATCCGCACTTTTATCCGGAGACCCATTTTCTCCGCCGCGGCGACGTCAACCAGAAGGAGGGCGTGGCCAAGGCCGGCTACCTGCAGGTGCTGACCCGACCTGCGGAAGGTCTCGATCCCTGGTGGCAGTCACCGCCCAAAGGCGCTACCAGGAGCCATCGGCGGGCCGCCTTGGCCCGCTGGATCACCGATGTCGAGCAGGGCGGTGGTTCGCTGGCCGCCCGCGTAATCGTCAACCGGCTCTGGCAGCATCATTTCGGTGAAGGGCTCGTTGCTACGCCCAGTGACTTCGGCAAGCAGGGTGATCCACCCTCGCATCCAGAGTTGCTCGACTATCTTGCCGGAGAACTGATCCGGAGCGGCTGGCGACTCAAACCGATTCATCGGCTCATTGTGACGAGTGCCACGTACCGGCAGACGAGCAACGTCGATGCGGTCAAGGCCGGGCTTGATCCGGCCAATCGGCTCCTCTGGCGGTACAACCGGCGGCGACTGGATGGCGAGGCGATTCGCGACTCGCTCCTGACGCTGGCCGGCGTACTCGATCCACAACTCGGCGGGCGGGCGGGCCGCGATGAAACAAGTCCACGACGGAGCCTCTACCTCGAAAGAAAGCGGAGCAAACTACCGCTCTTTCTGCGGACGTTCGACGCGCCCGACTATGTCTCGGGCCTCGCCAAGCGGTCGACGACAACCACCGCCCCACAGGTGCTGGCCATCATGAATGGCCCGTCGGCACGCTCCTGGGCTGAGCGATTTGCCCAGCGGATGATCGACGAGGCGGATCAGGTTCCGCACCTGCCCCCACCTCGAGGCGAGCCGGCCGCTCGTGCCGATACCAAGGAAGCGGCGGTGCTACGGGCCGCCTACGCGACAGCTCTGGGCCGCTCGCCCACGTCCACGGAGCTGCACGATGCGATGCTGTTTTTCCAGACGCAGCACGCCGCCTACGCGGCCGCCGGCAATGGGAATCCCGCCGTGGCGGCCACCGCCGACGTCTGTCAGGTGCTGTTAGGTCTCAACGAAACGCTGCACATCGAGTAAGCGGCTAGATTCTGCCACCGACCTTGGAAGGTGTTTGAATGCATGATTCTTACCACAACCGACCGCCAGCGTTCTTGCCGCGGCGACAGCTGCTTCGATCGGCCGGTGCGGGATTTGGCCTACTCGGCTTGGCTGGGCTGCTCGAGACCGAGCAGACGCAGGCGGCGACGGTGGCCAGCCTGGCCGACCAGCCGCTCGCCCCGCGACCGAGCCACTTTCCGGGTCGGGCCAAGAGTGTGATCTGGCTGTTCATGAACGGCGGCCCCAGCCACGTCGACACGTTTGACTGCAAGCCGGAGTTGGAGAGGCGGGATGGTCAGGAACTCGATGGCTTCGACAAGAACACCGGCTTCTTCGCCGGGGCGGTCGGCGGCCTGATGAAAAGCCCGTTTGCATTTCGCCAACATGGCCAGAGCGGAGCCTGGGTGTCGAGCCTCTTTCCCCACCTGGCACAGCACGTCGACAAGATGGCTTTTCTCAAGAGCTGCTGGACCGATTCCAACAACCATGCCCCGGCGCTGCTGAAGATCAACACCGGTAGCGCACGGATGGGCTTTCCGTGTACGGGCAGTTGGGTGACTTACGGGCTCGGGAGCGAAAACCGTGACCTGCCCGGCTTCGTCGTGATGTATGACACAAAAGGCCGTGGCCTGCCCAAGGGCTACGCCCAGAACTGGTCAGCGGGTTTCCTGCCGGGGGTGTTTCAAGGCACTGGCATCGATACGGCTGGCACGCCGATCCCCAACCTCTCCCGCATGCCGGGGATGAGCGACCGCCAACAGCGGGCGCAATTCGACCTTGCCGCCCGGCTGAACGGGCATCACCTGGCTGGCAGTGGCGCCGACGCCGCCCTGCAGGCGCGGATCGAGAGTTTCGAGTTGGCGTACCGGATGCAGATGGCGGCTCCCGAAGCGCTCGATCTGGCCGCTGAAACCGGCGAGACACATGATCTCTACGGCCTCGACGACCCGACCTGCGGCCACTTTGCCAAGCAGTGCCTCATCGCCCGTCGGCTCGTGGAGCGGGGTGTGCGATTCATCCAAATCTATTCCGGTGGTGAAGAAAATCAGAAGAGTTGGGATGGCCACAACGACATCCAGGGCAATCACTCAGGCTTTGCCGCCGAGACCGACCGGCCCATCGCCGCCCTCCTGGAGGATCTGGCCCGCCGCGGGCTCCTCGATGAAACGCTTGTGATTTGGGGAGGCGAGTTCGGCCGGCTGCCGATCGCGCAGAAGAGCAAGACGCCGGGACGTGACCACAATCCTCATGCCTTCACGGTCTGGATGGCCGGCGGTGGTGTGCAGGGCGGCATCACCTACGGGGCCACCGACGAGGTTGGCTTCAAGGCGGTTGAGAATCGCGTCAGCGTGAACGATCTCCACGCCACGATCCTGCACCTGCTGGGTATGGATCACAAGCGGCTCACCTACCGCTTCAATGGCCGGGAGTTTCGGCTCACCGACGTGGCGGGCGTGGTGGTGGACAGGATTCTGGCCTGAAATGGCGGAGGAGCCGTGGAATTCTGGTGCGGCTGGAAAGGCTCTCACCTCTCCCCGCGATTTTTGAAGTCAGCGGCCCCTGCGGTACGATTCTGCAAGAGCGAGCGGTTGGTGATTCCTCCCTCCGCCAATCCCACGTTCCCGGAGGACTCGGGCTATGTTGCGACACGATTCCGCTCCTCACCGATCGCGGGCCCACAGTCCGATACCCGATACGTCGTGCCGCTGCCCAGGGCCGGTATCGCGACGCGGCGTGCTCTCGGCCGGCACGCTCGGCCTCGGCGGCCTCGGCCTCGCCGATCTCCTCCGGCTGCGCGAGGCCCGGGGATCCATCGCCGTCCCAGCGGACACGAGCGTGCTCTTTGTCTGGCTGCCGGGCGGACCACCGCACCACGAGACCTACGACATGAAGCCGAATGCACCGTCGGAAATCCGCGGGGAGTTCCGTCCGATTCGCACCAACGTGCCGGGCATCGAGGTCTCGGAACTCCTGCCGCTGCACGCGGCCTGTGCTGACCGCTACTCGCTCATCCGCTCGATCTCGCATGAATTCGCCGACCACGGCGGCGGCCACAAGCGATTCCTGACGGGCCGGTCGCCCAAGGAGCCTACGGGCTTCGTCAACGACTCGCCGATGGTGGGATCGTTCGTGGCCCGGCACCTCACGAACGTCTCGCGCGGCCTCCCCAACTACACCGCCCTTGTCGACAACGGTCGCTCCGGGGTCAACGTCTTCAGCTTCGGCTCAGCCTACCTTGGCCCGTCGTTTGATCCTTTCATCGTGGCCGGGGATCCCGCCGAGGCGACCTTCAAAGTTATGAATCTCTCCATTGATGAGGCGGCTGCCCGTCGGCTCGATGACCGGGCGGCGCTGGCGAAGGGGATCGACCGACTCCGTCACCAC
>JAQBZA010000349.1 GCA_027622795.1 Planctomycetota bacterium
CGGCTCGGCCGTCGCCATCGGTATCTTCGAGGATCACGAGCCGGTCTCGGGATGCCATGCCCGGATAAACATGTGGATAGGCCTGTGACGTGCTGACCCACATTCGGCCCCGGGCGTCCCAGCGGCACTGGATCGGGTTGGCAATCTCGGGAAACTGCTCCTCGCCCGCGAAGAGATTCACCTCGAAACGCGGGTCGACTTTGAATGCTTTTTGTTCCTCCGTGGCCGGCAGCCACTCGTTGGCACCACGCGTTTCTTTCACCGGCGGCATGGCCGGCAGGTTTGAGTCATCGATCGTCTCCGAGACTGGCCGGCCGTGGGCAATGTCCCACATCCGCTGATCTCGATGGCCGCACATGATGTCGAAGTTGCGGAGCGCCGGAAGGAAGTCGAGATAGCCGTAGTCCTTGTTGCGGCCGCCGGTGTAATAAAACGTGTTGAGCGGTCGGTAGCGGCGGAAAAACTGCAGATCGAGGTCGATCGCCGCGATCCGCAGCCGCTCCTCAACGACGGGGGGCGGCGACTGGAAGCAGCCGCGGAAGAAAGCCTCCGCGAGCAGGTCGTAGCCCGATCGCGTGAGATGGCAACCATTGATCGTGAGCGTCGTGGTGGGATCGGCGAGGGGGGCGAGGGTTGGCTCGAAGAGGTCGACGAAGCCGACCCCCTGGGCATGGGCAACTTCCTGCATCGCCTCGGTGTACATGCGGATGTTGGCATTGTTGCGGTTGGCCGCGGCGACTCCCGGCAGGTTTTCATTGGCAATCGGGGAGACGAGCACGATCCGCGGGGCCGACGATCCATTGAAGGCCTTCGACTGGAGGCCTGCGAGAAACGCGGCCAACTTCGTGCGGAAATCGGGCAGGCCAGCCGCGCCGGCAAACGACTCATTGAAGCCGTAGGCCGCGATGATCACATCGGCCTTGAAGTAGGTGAGGTGCTGCTCGATGTCGGCGAAGTTTTCTGGGCGGGGCGTGAGGTCGATCTCGTCGGCCGACCAGGCGAGATTGCGGATCACCAGTTCGTTGTCGGGAAAGGCGGCGTGGAGCGTGGCAGTGAGTTGCCCGAACAGCTGGGCCCGTTCGAAGAGGGTGTTGCCGATCAGGCAGATCCGGTCGCCGCGGCGGATTTCGAGCGGGAGCGTCGTGGTGCCCGGCGGGCAGGCGGCCGCCCGGGGCGACGTCTTGGCGAAGATGCCAAACTGGCTGAAGTCTTCATCGGCTGCCCGCAAGAAACGATCGCGTGCCCCAGAAGCCGCGACTAGGAGAACAGCGAGAACAATGCGAGAAACCGACTGCATGACACTGCTCCGGTCCCGGAAAAGTTATTTCGTGGGCAGGGGCAGTCGGCATTGGCGACGTTCAGAGCCCACATCAGAGTAACACAGTTGATCCAGTAGACTACTACCACGTGGGAGCGACTCCGTGAATAACGGCAAAGAAAAAACGGATCCGTATGGGTAGACGCATGCACAGAAGCAGATATTGGGTGGGAGCTTTGGCAACGGCGGTCATATCATGGATGAGCATTGGTGGAGCCAGTGGCGAAGATATTCCCGACTCCAGATCCGATGCGGTTCGGACTCCCGGACCCCAACCCGACGGGTCCGTCTTGCTGCCGAATCAGTGGCGGCTGCGGCCGGCGGGCAGACAGATCGAGGTCGGGGATCTCCCGTCGAACATCGCCATTCATCCCGATGGCAACCGAGCTGTGGTGCTCCATTGCGGCTATGGGCCGCACGAGCTTGTCGTGATCGACGTCACTGCGCGAAAAGTCATCTCGCGCACCTTGATCGACGAGGCCTTCCAGGGCCTGTGTTTCAACGCGGATGGCAGCCGGGTGTACGTCTCTGGCGCAGGCAGCGAGACCATCCTGCCGTTTTCCTTTGTTGACGGCGCCCTCGTGCCGCTGGAGCCGATCCGACTCCGCGATGAGAAAGAGCGTGGCATCCCGGCCGGGATCACACTGACCAGCGACGGTCGAACGCTCGTCTCCGCCAACCTCTGGGGCCACAGTGTGACGCGGGTGAGCCTCGCTGACACTCCGGCAACGATGACGCATCTGTCATTGACCGATGAGAACATTCCGAGGCCGGCGATCCGACCACCGACCACCGACGATCCCTCGATCACCAAGCGGGCGGAGCAACTCCTCGAGCGAACCGTCGCCGATCTGCCGTACCCCTACGCCTGTCTGATCGATGAGCCGCGTGGCCGTGTGTATGTGTCACTCTGGGCCCAGGCCGCCGTGGCGGTGGTTGATCTCGCCACCTGGAAAGTGGTGGATCGGTTCATCGTGGAGGAACACCCCAACGAGATGCTCCTGTCAGCAGACGGTCGTCGGCTGTTTGTCGCCAATGCCAATCGCAACAGTGTTTCCGTGCTTGATGCCGACACCGGGAAGACGGTGGAGACGCTCGTGGCGACACTCACCCCCGACGCACCGCCAGGCAACACGCCCAACTCCCTGGCTCTGTCGACCGATGGACGGCGACTGTTCGTGGCCAACGCGAACATCAATGCGATCGCCGTGTTTGATGTCAGCCGCACCGGCGCCTCACGGAGCCTCGGCTTCATCCCGGCCGGCTGGTATCCGACGAGCGTGCGTCTGGCGGGGAAGAGGCTCCTCATCGCCAATGGCAAAGGCGTGATCTCCGACAGCAATCGCAATGGACCGCGGCCCGGCTTCAACCCCGACGCTCCCACGCCCGACTACATCGGACGACTCTTCCAGGGCACGGTCTCGTGCATCGACCTGCCGGCTGATGAGGAGGCGTTTTCGCGACAGCTGGGGATTTGGTCGACGCAGGCAATCGCCTGTCGACCGCCGGCTGCGACTGTCGGCATCGATCCGGCGATTCTCAAGGATCATCCGGTACCCCTTGCCCCCGGCGGGACGAGCCCGATCACTCACGTCATCTACATCGTCAAGGAAAACCGGACCTACGATCAAGTGCTCGGCGACCTGCCCCAAGGACGCGGCGATCCGACGCTCTGCCTCTTCCCGGAGCCGGTGACGCCCAACCATCATGCGCTGGCCCGTGACTTTGTGCTTCTCGACAATTTTTACGTCGAAAGCGAGGTTAGCGCTGACGGCCACGAGTGGTCGATGGGGGCTTATGCGACTGACTTCGTGGAGAAGCAATGGCCGCTCTCCTATGGACACAACAAGCGCGGTAAATTTCCCTACCCGAGCGAGGGTGCCTATGACGCGGCGGCCCGCCCGGCTGGAGGCTACCTTTGGGATCGTGCCATCGCGGCCGGGGTGAGCATTCGCAGTTATGGCGAATGGGTGGCCAATGGCAAGCGGCCGGGCGACCCTGGCACGGCCAAGACGAAGGCGCTCGAGGGCCGCATCGACCCGCTGTTTCGCAGTTTTGACATGCGCTACTCGGATCTTGATCGCGCCGCTCGGTTCATCGCGGAGCTCGCTCGGTTCGAAGCGGAAGGAGAGATGCCGCGGCTACAGATCGTGCGGCTTCCCAATGACCATACCAGCGGCGCAAGCCCAGGCCTGCCGACTCCCACCGCCTACATGGCCGAAAACGACCTCGCTCTCGGGAGGGTGGTCGATGCCGTGAGCCGTTCCCGGTTTTGGCCGACCACGGCAATCTTCGTCGTCGAGGATGACGCCCAAAACGGCTCGGATCACATCGACGCCCACCGCACCGTGGCCTTCGTTGTCAGCCCGTACGTGCGACGGGGCTTGATTGACTCAACGCTCTACTCGACCAGTTCCATGCTCCGCACGATCGAACTGATCCTCGGTCTTGAACCGATGTCGCAGTTCGACGCGGCGGCTATGCCGATGCTGGCCTGCTTTGGTGCCCAACCCGATCTGCAGCCCTATGACTGTCGGCCTGCGCAGGTATCGCTCGACACCCGCAATGCCGCGACGGCCTGGGGAGCAGAGGCGTCACTGGCGATGGATTTTTCGCGCGAGGATGCCGCCGACGATCTGCTGTTAAACGAAATTGTGTGGAGAAGTGTCCGCGGGCCGGCATCG
>JAQBZA010000350.1 GCA_027622795.1 Planctomycetota bacterium
ACAAGCCCGGTGTGCTGGCCCAGATCACCGGCATCCTTGGCGACCATGGGATCTCGATCGCGTCGGTCATTCAGCACGACGCCACCGATGCGGCCGATGTGGGGGTACCGCTGGTGATCATGACGCACGTCTGCCCGTCGCAGGCGGTGCAGCGGGCCGTCGCTGCGATCGATGCCGCCGGCGTGACACGGGCCGCGAGCACCTGCCTGAGCGTGCTCGACGACTGGACGCCCGTCACCTGATTTCGCCACCGCTCTTTCCGAAGGAAACCACCGACCGATGAAATTCCTGATCGTGATCCCCGATGGCGCCGCCGACGAACCGCGGCCCGAACTCGGTGGCAAGACACCGCTTCAGGCTGCCCACACGCCACACATGGATGCGCTGGCCGCCCACGGCCGCGTCGGCCTCACCAATCACGTGCCCGACAGCCTGCCCCCGGGCTCGGAAGTGGCCTGCATGAGCCTGATGGGCTACGACCCGCTTCAGTATTTTACGGGCCGCGCCCCGCTGGAGGCCGCTGCGCAAGGAATCATGCTCGGAACTCATGACTGGGCCGTGCGGTGCAACCTCGTCACGATCCGCGAGCACGACGGCGACGAGGTGATGGAAGACTTCACGGCCGGCCACATCTCGACCGATGAGGCGCGGCAGCTTCTGGCCGCGGCCCAGCAGGGGCTGGCGGCAGACTTTCCTGAACTCTCCGGCTGGGAGTTCATGCCCGGGGTGAGCTATCGCAATTTACTTTTGCATCGGGGCACTGCTGACGCAGCCCCGCCGCTCGGCTCCGATCTGCGGGCCACGCCGCCGCATGACCTGATGGATAAGCCGGTCGCCGACGCCTTCCCCCGCGGCACCGGCAGCCGGCTGCTCACCGACATCATGTCGCACAGCGCCGCCTGGCTGGCCGATCATCCCGTCAATCAGAAGCGAATCGCAGCTGGAAAACGGCCGGCCACGCATGTCTGGCTGTGGGGCGTGGGCCGAGCGCCGGCGATGGAGCCGTTCGTTGAAAAGTATGGCCTGAGCGGCACGATGATCACCGCGGTCGATCTGCTTCGCGGCCTCGCGGCCCTGGCCGGTTGGCAGAGGCGGGAGGTGCCGGGAGCGACCGGCTACCTCGATACCGACTATGCCGCCAAGGGGCGGTATGCGATCGCCGAATTGGAGCAGGCCGATCTGGTCTGCGTGCATGTCGAGGCGCCCGACGAGGCGAGCCATCAGGGCGACGCAGCGGCGAAGGTGAAGGCGATCGAAGAGATTGATGAAAAGATCGTGGGCCCGCTGGCGGCCCAGCTGCGGACCTGCGGCGACCACCGCATCCTCGTCTGCCCCGATCATCCCACCTTCATCGCCACGAAAACGCATTCGCGTGGGGGTGTGCCGTTTGTGATGAGCGGCACCGGCATCGCCGCCAGCGGCCAGAAGACCTACGACGAAGTGGCCGCCGCAGCGACGGGTGAGCGGATCAAACCGGGCTGGACCCTCATGGGCGAGTTTTTGAGAAAGGGCTGAGCATCAATGGCACTGGTGGTGCAAAAGTTTGGTGGCACGAGCGTGGCCGACCCACAGAAGATTCAGGCGGCAGCCCAAAAGGCGATCGCCCGTCACGCGGCCGGGGATCAGGTCGTCGTCGTGGTGAGTGCGATGGGCCATCAGACCGATATCCTCGTCGATCTGGCCAAGCAAATCACCGACCGGCCGAGCGCCCGCGAGATGGACATGCTCCTCTCGACGGGAGAGCAGGTGAGCGTGGCCCTCTTCGCGATGGCGATCCAAGCGGCCGGCCGCAAGGCCGTGAGCCTCACCGGTGCTCAGATCGGCATCCGCACCGACTCTACGCATACCAAGGCCCGGATCAAGTCGATCTCCACCGACCATGTGAAAAAACTTCTGGCCGACGGTGCGATCGTGATCGCCGCCGGCTTCCAGGGGATCGACCAAAACGGCAACATCACGACACTGGGCCGTGGCGGCTCCGATACGACGGCCGTCGCCCTGGCAGCCGTGCTCGATGCCGACCTCTGCGAGATCTACACCGACGTCGATGGCATCTACACCACCGACCCGCGGATCCTGCCCGACGCCCGTCGTCTCGGCTCGATTTCCTACGACGAGATGCTGGAATTGGCCAGCCTCGGCGCGGGCGTGATGCATTCACGGTCGATCGAGTTTGCCAAGAAGTTTGGTGTGAAGGTGGTGGTGCGGTCGAGCTTCAAGGACATGCCCGGCACGCTGATCCTCGCCGCCGATCAGGCGGTGCGGCGGCCCGCCAGCGGCGTGGCGCTCGCCAAAGACGAGGCCCGGATCACACTCGAGGGCGCTCCCGACCAGCCGGGCTCGAGCCATTCGCTCTTCTCGGCCCTCGCCGACTCGGGGATCGCCGTCGACATGATCGTGCAAAACATGGGGCAGGGGGGCCGTGCCGACATCTCGTTTACCGTGCCAGAAGACGACCTCGCCGCCGCGCTCGAGCATACGAAGCGGGTCGCCAAGGCGATCGGCGCCGAGGGCGTCTCGCACGATCACAACGTCGCCAAGGTATCGGTGGTGGGCGTGGGCATGGCCGACGTGGAGGGGGTAGCCGGGCGGATGTTTTCGGCGCTCTCCCGCGAGAAGATCAACGTCCACATGATCACGACCAGCGAGATCAAGATCTCGGTGCTCGTCGACCTCGACGACGCTGCCGCGGCAGTGCAGGCCGCCCATCGCGCCTTCGGGCTCGAGGAATCGCATGGCCGTGCGCCCGATGAGGCCGGCGGCGCGGCCTTGCCGAAGTCGAGCCCGCTGGAGGTGGTGCGACGGCTCGAGGGCATGGAGGATCTCGCCATCGAAGACTGCCTGCTCGACTCATCGCAGGCGCTGGTCACCTTTACCGATCTGCCTGACACACCGGGCGTGGCAGCGGAGGTCTTCGAAGAGGTGGGCCGGGCGGGGCTCAATGTCGACATGATTGTGCAGAGCAATCCCCGCGGCGGCCAGGCTGAGATTTCGTTTACGGTGCCGGCGGAGAGCCGCGACAAGGCGACTGCCGTGGCCGAGAAGATCGCGAAGGCCCGCGGCGCAGGCGTGGCCGACGTGCCGCACGTCGCCAAGCTGTCGATCACGGGCGTGGGCATCCGCAGCCACGCGGGTGTGGCCGATCGGCTCTTCAAGCCGCTGGCCGATGCCGGGATCAACATCGATCTCGTGAGCACCAGCGAGGTGCGGCTCAACGTGATCGTGGCCGCCGAGCATGGTGAGCAGTCGCTCACGGTGCTCCGCCAGGCCTTCGGCCTTGTTTGAGGGGAGCCTGTGGGATTCATGTTTTTTTGTGGCGGTGACTGATATCGCGTTGTATTCTCGCACAATGGATTGCAGGAAAAGCTCCTCAGCCTCCCGCTGCCTGTCGCCCCGCCTGACATGCGACCGACTCGTCGCCGGTGAGCACCTTGAGCCACGGCATGCGCTCGATGCCGATCCTTTGCCGGTGGCGATGTGGATCGAGCGAGACAATGGCGATGACGCCTACTATGACTCGATCGAAGCCTACGCCACGTCGTCGCAGACGCTCGCCGCCGACAAACTGCTGCTGAGGCTGGCTGATCCCGCAAGCTCTGACGCTTCGATCAGCGCAAACTTCCAGCTCGACCTGCAGTCCAATCTGCTCAGCACGATTCAGAGCCTCGGCACCAAGGGCTACGCGGGCACGATCGCGCTGATTCCGGATTTCACGGGTGGCCAGGATTGGAATTGGAATCCTGCCACCACGCCTGCACTTTCAGCCAAGTGGCAGAAGGCGTTTTATTGGGCCGCCGAGGCCAACGCCCTCCTGGCGGCCGCCGGGTCATCACTGCTGATCAGCGAGGTGACGATCGAGGTGGAGGCGAGCGGCATTCCGGCGACTCAGCAGACGCTTACGGATATCCGTACCTACCAGCAGCAGTTGTGGCCCGAGATGCATGCCAACCCGCAGTTTGTCGGCACCGGCATGGCCCATGGCTT
>JAQBZA010000351.1 GCA_027622795.1 Planctomycetota bacterium
CAGACGAGCCGCGGATCGATTTCACGGGCCACTGGGCGATGGGCCGACTCCCACGAAATATGACCGCCATACAGCCGTGTGAAGCCGACGTTGCTGTCAACACCCGAAACGACGGGTTCGGTGCTCAGTTCCAGCGATGGCAGTGGCGTTGCTCCGCGAAGTGACTGGGCAATGAGCTGGTCGACCGAGATCCCTCCGGAAGATAGTTCAGCCCCGGTGGTTTTTCGCACCGGCATCCCCGTCAGAAAGTTGGCCGTCTTGGCATAGTGTCCATCTCCCTGCCGGGAGTGCTTCTTGTCGAGACCGGAGATCACAAGCACGTGATCTCGCACGGCGGCGAGCGGTTCGAGTGATGCAGGGAGCGCGAAGTCGGCCTCCACCGACTCCGGCACCCAGTGCTTCATGGCAGCGCCATTGGGGAAATAGAGGAAAGCGCAACGTTTCGGTGGTGACGCCACGGCCGCCAGCCCACGGCCCTGCCAAGAAACCATCCACGGCAGCGACAGAGTGACGCCCACACCACGAAGGAATCGGCGACGCGAGGACACCGATCGACGGTCAGACAGCGATACCATGGGCAATAGCTCCACCGAGCGGGGTCCACCGAATCGGATCAGGGGACCGCTTCGCTCTCATCCATCTTATAGTATCGGTGCCGAAAGGGATGACTCACCACGATTTCCTCGACGAGCAATGCTGACCGAAACTCATTGGCGGCAAGCCGCTTGGCTGTGCGGTCGGCCACACACCGGTCAAATTCGTCAAGTTGTCGTCCAAGAGCGTACCCCAGCATCTTGCGGGTGAGGAGTTTTACAAACTCATCACGCCGTTCGAGCAGTCGCGTCTTGAGTTCCTCCGGTCCTGAGAATGCCCCTCCTGGCGGAAGACTCCCAGTGGCGTCAATCGGCTGCCCCACCTCCTCCGTCCGCCACCGCCCGAGCGGATCATAATTTTCCAGTCCAAAGCCGATCGGATCCATGCGGTCGTGGCATGACGCACAGGTTGGATTCGTGCGGTGCGCTTCCAACCGTTGGCGAAGCGTCTTGATCTCGTTGTCAGCGTGGGCCTCCTCCAAGGCCGGCACGCCGGGGGGAGGCGGCGGAACCCTGCCACCGAGAATCTGCCCCAATACCCACTGCCCACGGAGCACAGGGCTTGTGCGCTGCGGATAGGAGGTGCTGGCGAGCACCGCAGCGGTCGACAACACGCCACCGCGCCGACGGTTGGGCAACGGCAGCGTGATCCATCCGTCCTGCCCGCTGGTGGCGTGGCTGTTCTCTGGCCATGGCACACCGTAATGAGCGGCCAGCCTCGCGGTGAGTGGCGCGACTGAGGCATCCACGAGTTCGAGCAGGCTACAGTCTTCGGCAAACACCCGGTGCACCACGCGGACCACCTCCTCACGAACATCAGCTGCCAAGGCTGCATCGAACTCAGGAAACCGTTTCGGGTCGGGCGCGACACGCTGGCTGAAGTTCTGCAATTCGAGCCACTGAAGGCCAAAGTTCTCGGCCAGGCTTCGGCTGCGCGGATCCCGCAGCATGCGGCGGGTCTGCTGCCGAAGAACCTGCTCATCATGCAGCTTTCCTGCATCAGCATGTTCGAGTAGTACGTCATCGGGAAGTGATGACCACACAAACACAGCCAACCGCGTGGCGAGTTGCCGCTGTGACAGTGGATGGACACCGGTGCCGGCTGGCGATGTCTCGACAAGAAAAAGAAAATTTGGTGACATGAGTACGGCCTTGAACGCCTGCCGTAGGCCATCGAGTGGTCGCCGTTCGTCGCCGCTGGCGGCGAGCGTTGCCAGCGACATGAGCCGCTCCACTTCTGCGTCATCAACTGGGCGACGCCACGCTGTCGTAGCAAACGAGGCCACCCTGATTCGAAGGCCTTCTGGCGTGGGTGAAAACCGGTCGCCGATCCAACGATCCCAGCCGGCCCGTAGCGGCGACTGCTCCGGTGGACGCTCGTCGGTCAGCACACCATCGACCACTTCTTCGGCCGCGATAAGGTACCGTTCGAGATGAATGGGCGAGGTGAAGAGCGTATCGCCGGTGGTATCGAAGCCTTCTCCCCCGGCACCATCGGCCGGAAACCGTCGGGCCGGCCTGAGATTGACCCCGAACAGGGCCGCCATCATCCTGTCGTACTCGGCGTTGGTGATCCGCCGGCTCATCACGCGCCCCTGATACCAACTCTTCGTCTCGTCCGTAGCCATCTGTTCGCACAAGTCACGGCCAGGGCGGGTGTCAAGCCACCTCTGCAGCAGAGCTTTCTCGGGATCGGAAAGGCCGGGGCTTCCAGCCGGCGGCATCTCGTTGAGCCGCACCCGCGTCGCCAGCCGATCCCACGCCATCGCGTGTTCAATCGGCCGCGCCGCCGCGACTATCATCCCGAGGTCAAATTCACCTTGCGGATCATCACCGCCGTGGCACGACAGGCACTTGCTCTCGAGGACTGGTCGCACATCCTGCTTGTAGGTGTCGTGCCAACGGGCGATGGCGGCATCGTCCGTCGCCAAGGCAATCGTCGCCGGGAGCATGACAGCAACTGCAAAGGCACGGTGGGGCATTCCTGCGACCTCACAACGGCACCACATGCCGTGCGACGCGACACAGCGTATGGGCACGGAACCCAGAAACGTCAACTGTCGCCGATTCATCCATCGTCGTCAGTTCCCGGCTGGGACCAGAAATCGACCACGCACACCTTGTCGACGTGCGGCCCCACGATTGAGACAAACTCCTTGTGGGCCGGATGTGGCAGGTAGGCATCACGATCAGCCTCCGTGCCGAAGGTCACCACGAAACAATGGGTAAACCCCTGCGATTTCCCCTCCGGCGAGATATCGGTACCCCACTCGAACGCCTTGATTTCCTCGATCTTGGTGGGCAACTCCCGAAAGGCCGTGACGATTCGCTCCACGTCGGCCACGGTGGATGAGTCCTTGAACTTGAAGAGCACGATGTGCCGCAACTGCCGTTGAGTTCCCAATGCCTCGAGCATCCGTGCCGCAACAAAACGGTTGCCCTCATCGTTGAGATGCACGCCGTCACTGGTGAGCACACCCTTCTCTGCCTGGGATTGATTGGCCATCGCGAGGTGCTCGCTGAAGGCTTTTCGGAGATCGATAAGCCCGGTTTTCATATCGGTGGCAATCGACCGCGTCACGTTCGCATAGTCGTCAAGCATCGCATCAAGCTGATTTTCCCCAGCCCGCTTCTCACCAATCACACTTGGCGTGCAGAGCAAGACCCGCGCACCGGCGGCCCGAATCCGCTCAACGATGCTGCGGAGGCCCTTCGCGAAAATGTCTTTCGGCGTGCCCTGATCGCGAATCGAGTGCCACACGTCATTGATCCCTATGTAGACGACAACCGTAGTCGGATTCTTTGCCAACACGTCGCGATCCAGACGTTTCTCCAGATCCGGAACCTTGTTGCCGCTGATACCGGCTCCGATCACCTCAACCCCGGCATCGGGAGACGACTCATGCACAGCCTTTCGCACGATGTCAACGTAGCCCCCCGGCTTGTCGCCAGCCTGAGTGATCGAATCACCCAAAAAGACAATCCGCGAGCCGGGCTGGAGGGGGGCGACGGTGGTCTCAACGGCGTGTGCCATGAGCGGGGTAAAAACCATGAGGAGGGCGATGAAGGCGTTACGGCAACGAGCAGAATGCATCGGATGCGATCCTGGAGAGGAGAGAGACGGGTGCCAAGTTCTTTGGTTGTACCCCGCTTTTCGGTCGATGCCCAGTCATGCGGCTCCAAACCTTGGCAACGCCCGCTCACCCACCGATCACCTTCACCAAGACCCGCTTCGGTCGCCGACCGTCAAACTCGCCGTAGAAAATCTGCTCCCACGGACCGAAGTCGAGCTTGCCTGCCGTGACCGCCACGACGACCTCCCGCCCCATCACCTGCCGCTTCATGTGGGCGTCGGCGTTGTCCTCACCCGTGCGGTTGTGGCGG
>JAQBZA010000352.1 GCA_027622795.1 Planctomycetota bacterium
CCCTCATCGGCCGACTCGGCCATAAAAGTCGGCAACGCCGGCAGGGCGGGGGCCTCACTGAGCACCGGTGAACTCGGCGTCAGTTCCAGCGGAGACAATGCCGCGGCAACCGCCACCCGGCCCCGCAGCAGCACCAGCAGCAGCCCTGCTGCAGCCAGCACGACGCCGAAACCACCCGCCGCCCGGCCCGCCAGCAGGAGCCCGGTGGCGACCGCAAAAAGCACGCCGGCATGCACCGCCACCCCGCGGGCGAGACCGGCGAGAAACACTCCCAGCGACGGATGCCCACGACGGTACCACCGCGGCAGCAGATAGCCTCCGAAGCAATCGAAGGGCAGCTGGATCAAGGCGTAGGCCAGCACGAAGCCCGCGAGGCCGCCAAGCTGGCTCGCCAGCGTCGCCGCGGCCGGCGGCAGCAGCCGCGTGGGCAGGTCGAAGATCAGGCCGACGGCTGCGAGCACCACGATGCTGCCGACACCGCTGATGCCCAGCCAGAGCCGGGCCCGCCCGTAGCCGGGCGTCTCGTCGCGAGGCGGAGATGTCTGCTCAGCCGCCGCGGTGCTGCGGTGCATCGCTTCGGCCGTTTTGCGAATGCCCCGCAGCATGCCGCCGAAGACGAGTTCGTGCAGCGGCACGACCGCATACCAATAGAGAAGCCCAATCAGGCCCAGGGGGCGGAAGCGGGCGGTCATCACCAGCCGGGAGAGCGGCCGCTCAGCCGATTCGGCGAGCGGTTCGATCTGGAAATCGAGCTGGGCCTCACCCGGCAGCTTCATCTCGGCCCGCAGCGAGAGCGACCGGTCGCGGTCGATGCCGACCACCCGCCAGAAGTCGAGTGTCTCGCCGAACTCAACCGTCTCGGGGTTCCGCCGCCCCCGGCGAAGCCCGGGCCCGCCGACCAGCGTGTCCATCCACCCCCGCAGCCGCCAGAGGATGTCGCCGGCATACCACCCGTTGCCGCCACCGATGCGGCAGACCGCGGCATAGACGCTCGCCGGGTCGGCCTCGATCTCGACGGTCCGCTCATCAGTAAAAACCGTGCCGCCGGCCCACGAGGGATCGCCCGGCACCGGCCCCGCGACACTCCAGCGGGTCTCGACCGCCTGCCGCTCGATCTTGGCCAGCGCCCGGTGGATCGCCGCGCGGGCCCCGAGGGCGTCGTGCGGCATCAGCCGCTGGGTCGTGTCGTCAGTGACGACCACCCGGTTTTTAAGCCCCTCGGCCAGCGGCCGGGCGATGCGGTAGGAGACCGGTGTGACCAGGTTGATCCAAAGGGAACTCAGCCGCGGGGTCAGCACCGGCACCGGCAGGATGATCCGCCGCGATAGCCCGAGCTCTTCAGCCATCACCCGCATCAAGTCGCTGTAGGGCATGACGTCGGGCCCCCCGATCTCCAGCGTCTTGCCGGCGGTCTCCGGCACCCCAAGGCAGCGGACCAGCCAGTGCAGCACGTCGGCGATCGCCACCGGCTGGCATTCGGTTTTGACCCACTTGGGCGTCACCATGATCGGCAGCCGCTCGACGAGATACCGCAGAATCTCGAACGACGCCGAGCCCGAGCCGATGATCATCGCCGCCCGGAAGGTCGTCACCGGCACGCCCGTGGAGGCCAGCTCTTCCTCAACCTGTCGCCGCGACCGCAGGTGCTCGCTGAGGTTGGGCCCCATTTCTCCGAGTCCGCCGAGGTAGATGATTCTTTCAATCGCCGCTGCGCGGGCTGCGGCGGCAAAGTTCCCCGCCAACTCCCGATCGCGGTCGGCGTAGGTGCCGCCGGTCGCCACCATCGAATGCACGAGGTAGTAGGCCGCCCGGCAGCCGGCCAGTGCCGCCGTCACCGTCTCCGCGTCGGCGAGATCGCCGGCGACAATTTCCAGCCGCGGATGCTGTCGCCAGGGCCGGGCGTCGAGTTTGCGGGGTTCCCGCACCAGGCAGCGGACCCGATAGCCGGCCTCCAGCAAAGCCGGCACCAGCCGGCCGCCGACGTAACCGGTCGACCCGGTGACGAAAATCGTGCCGTCGTGTTCGGCCGGAGGGGTGGGAATGGTCATCGTGGCAGAGCGTCGCCGGAAGAAGATTCAAGACTTCAGCAGTGTAGTGGTTCCGGAAAAACCGGCCTGCCGGAGACTCAGGGCCGATGGATTGACCGGTTTACGACGGCAGAAAGAGGCGAAGCATCAACAACGCCGCCATGAGGCCGGGCTATCCCTTGCGCGGTTCAGCAAGCTTGGTGTAGTTGCCGCTGAGTCGCACCTTGAGGCGACCCACGCACTTCGCGCCGGGTGGGGCGTTGACGCGGAGCACGAGAAGACCGGTCACCTGCGGGCCGAGTTCCTTCTTCTCGCCCACCATGAAGGGTTGGGGCCCTTTGCCCTTCGTGTGGCTAGCCACCGTCCCCGGCGGAATCACCATGCCGATGAGGGCTCCCATCGGCGCTCCGTCAAAAAACAGCTCATCGGAGTCGCTCTGATAGCCCTCGGGCCCGAGGCTGTCGTTGACGATCAGTTTGTAGGATCCGACCGACTCCAGCCGCAGCTTTTTTCCTTTTTCGACCACCATGCCGGTCGATACCCAGCCCTTCGACATATCGAGGTCGAGCATCTCCTGCTGGTCGGTGAAGACCGATTCCTCGAGTTCCTTGAGCTTCTCCTTCACCGGCTCGGCGTCAGGACGCAGTTTAAGGATCGCCTGGAGCATGGCCTTGGCCTTCTCGTTGTCGCCAGCCTCCTCGTAGGACGACGCCAGGTCGGCCACACCCTTCAAAAATTCGGCCTCGAGTTTTTGGGCGGTCACGTCGAGCGTGCGGGTGGCAGCCGCCGACTTTTTGCCGCTCGACTGCGCCAGAACCACGGAGGGAGCCAGCACCACGGCACTCAGCCAACAGATCATCCAGGAGCGGATCATAGCGATTCATTCTCGCGACACTTGAACTCCACAAAGTATGACAGGCCGTCGGGCGACCTTGAAGGCCGGCTGGCAGATTTCCGACGGCCCGTCGCGTTTTGTGGGTGCGGCTCCTACACTGCTGACGCTACGCGACCAGCCCTGCCGAGTGACCAACGAACGAGGCGCCCTGCGTGACGACTGAGCCAGAAGCATCGCGTGCCGCTGACGTCGCCGATCTGGCCCACGCGTTTGGAATCGCCACTGAATACTACACGCAGCAGGGCCAGCATGTGGTGGTGGCGGGAGACACGCTCACGCGGGTGCTCGCAGCGCTGCATGTGGATGCGACAACCGAAGCAGGGCGGGCCACCGCGTGGGACCGGATCACGAATGACCCATGGCGAAACGTACTGCCGCCGGTCGTGGTCGCACGGCAGGGGCATGCACGACAGGTTTTCGTGCATGTGGCGGAACGGTCAGCCGTCACGCTCTGGATCGACCTCGAGCAGGGTGGGCGGCATCCACTCCATCACGCTCCGCACGACCATGCCACGCGGGAGATCGATGGCCGGGTAATCCGCGAACTCTTGTGTGACGTTCCGGCAGATCTGCCGCTCGGCTGGCATACGATTCGTGCCACGCTCACCGATCATGACGGCCACCCCGCAGAGACCGCCTGCCCCCTCGTGGTCACGCCCGATCGGCTCACGCTGCCGACGGCGATGCAACACGGCCGCACCTGGGGGCTCATGGCCCAGCTCTATGCCACGCGGTCGCGGGAATCGTGGGGGCTTGGTGATCTCCACGACCTGGCGACGCTGGCCGGCTGGGCCGGCCAGCAGGGGGCCGGGTTTGTGCTCGTCAACCCGATGCACGCGGCAGAGGTGTCGCCACCGCTGGCCCCATCCCCTTACCTGCCGGCCACGCGGCGGTTTTTCAATCCCGTCTACCTGCACATCGAAGACATTCCGGAATACGCCGCACTCGCCGAGAACGATCGGCAGCGGATCGAGTCACTGGCTGCCCCGCTCAAGCAGCTGAATACGTCGGCCGACCTGCTTGACCGCGAT
>JAQBZA010000353.1 GCA_027622795.1 Planctomycetota bacterium
CGTGTGGCAGGCGAAGAAGGAGGCGCTCCAGATCCTGCTCGCGGCCCCGCTCTCGGCCGACCGGCAGGCGGCGTGCGTTGCCTTCCGGCAGCGGGAGGGGCAGGGGCTCGAGTTGTTTGCCACCTGGTGTGCCTTTGCGGAAGCCTGGGGCATTCACACGTGTGACTGGCCGGAAGGCGTGCGGCATCCGGACGGGCCGCTGGTGGCTGAGTTTCGCTCACGGTTTGCCGACCGGGTGGAGTTTTTCGCGAAGCTCCAGTGGCTACTCGACGAGCAGCTCGCCCGGGTGCAGGCGACCGCCCGGGCCGCGGGCATGACCGCGGGCGTCGTTCACGATCTTGCCGTCGGCGTGCATCCCGAAGGAGCCGATGCATGGGCGCTCCAGGATGTGCTCGCCCACAATATCTCCGTCGGCGCGCCGCCCGACATGTACAACCAGCTCGGTCAGGACTGGTCGCAGCCTCCGTGGCGGCCCGACATGCTCGAGGCGGCCGCCTACATTCCCTACCGCGACATGCTGCGGACGATCCTCCGCCATTCCGGTGGCATTCGCGTCGATCATGCCCTCGGCCTCTTTCGGCTGTGGTGGATCCCGCGCGACACGCCGGCCGCCCAGGGCACGTTTGTCCGCTACGACCATGAGGCGCTGGTCGGCATCCTCGCGCTCGAGGCCCAGCGGGCCGGGGCGTTTGTGGTCGGTGAGGATCTGGGCACCTTCGACGGCTGGTCACGAACCTACCTTGAAGACCGCGGCATTGCCGGCACGTCGGTCTTGTGGTTTGAGGGGGAGCATGGCCACCCCCTGCCGCCAGAGCGGTGGCGGGAAAACTGCCTCGCCACGGTCACGGTGCATGACCTGCCGCCCACCGCCGGCTACATCGGCGGCGAGCATGTCCGCCTGCGGCAGGAGCTGGGCCTGCTCACGTCAGACGTCGAACAGGAGTGGGAGAGCCACTGGCGGTGGCTAATAGCCTGGGAACAGTTGCTCCGGCAGCGGGGGCTGCTCGACCCGTCGGTGGGCCGGGCCACCGACTTCCGGCAGGAGGTCGTCGAAGCGCTCTATCGGCTGATCGCGCAGAGCCCGTGCAAACTGCTGGCGGTCGCCGTGCCCGATCTGGTGGGTGACACGCGGGCCCAGAATCAGCCGGGGACATTTCGCGAGTATCCCAACTGGCAGATCCCGACCTGCCGGGCCGATAGCATCCCCCTGCTGATCGAGGATCTTCACAACAACGAGCAGGTCGCTGCCAGCTGCCGCCGGCTCTTCGACGCGATCGGCAACTGAGCCGGGTCAGCCCTCGTCGCCCGCAAACATCGCATCAACTGCAGCGATGTGGCGGGCCTTTTCCGCTGTGGGCAGAAAGCTCGCTAGAAAACTGTTCCGCAGGAGCGTGTGGGCATCGGCTTTCGTGAGCGGCAGGGCCGCCAGGCAGTCACGCAAGTTTGTATTCACGTAGCCACCGAAATAGGCCGGGTCGTCGGAGTTGACGGTGGCCCGCACACCAGCGGCCAGTAGCCGGGGCAGGGGATGCTGGGCGAGCGTAGCCACCACCCGCAGCCGCGCGTTCGAGAGCGGGCAGACGGTGAGCGGAATCTGCTCTCGCACAAGCCGCCGCACGAGCGACTCGTCTTCCAAGCACGGCACGCCATGGTCGATCCGCTCCACCCTCAGCGCGTCGAGAGCGCCCGTAATCGATGCGGGCGGCCCCTCCTCGCCGGCATGCGCCACCGCATGGAGCCCGAGGCTGCGGCTGCGGGCAAACACGCTGCGAAACTTCTCAGGCGGATTGCCTCGCTCAGCCGAATCGAGGCCGACCCCAATAAAGCGATCGAGCCACGGCTCGGCCTGCTCGAGCGTCTCGAAGGCCTCCCGCTCCGTGAGGTGCCGTAGGAAGCACATGATCAACGCGGCCGACACGCCCAGCTCAGGCCGCGCCCGGTCGATCGCCCGCGAGAGCCCGCGGATCACCGTTTCGAACGAGACGCCACGGGAGGTGTGCGTCTGCGGATCAAAAAAAATCTCGGCCCGCACCACGTTGTCGGCCTTGGCCCGCTGGAGATAGGCCCAGGCAAGGTCGTAGAAATCCTCTTCCGTCCGGAGCACCGCCGCGGCCGCGACGAGATCGGCAAGGCGGGAAGACATGGATGACCAGCGGCCTCACACAAGCCACACAACCCGCCGTGATAACGCCACGGCTTCGGGGGCGGCAAAAGTCTCCTCGCCGGGCGAGGATACGCCCAAGGCTCGTCGAGCGTTCGCCGACCCCCTCGCCTCGATTTCCGGTCGTGTCCAATCAATTCTAGGGCTCGACACCATTTCGTCACTCAATCGCCAGTGCCGCGTTCGACGGGGGTGCCGTCGGGGTTGATGGCGACGTCGTAGATCCGCAGGTTGTCGAGCCAGGAGTGCATCTCGTCGGTCTTGAAGAGCCGCGGCACCACCTTGCCGGTCTCAAGGTGCGCGAAAAACAGTTCCGCCTCGCCGTGGTCACGGTCCCCGACATGCGTCGTCACCTTCACAAGCGCCCCGCCGGCCATGCTCTGGGTGAGCTGCGCCCGATATTCGATCGTGTCGCCCGGCACCACGTCGAAGGCGAAGTCGGCAGCCGACACCTTCGCCAGCACCACCTGCTTCTTGTAGTTGATCGCATCGGCCGCCAGGATGCCGCCGGTCTGGGCCATGCCCTCGATGATCAGCGTCGTCGGCATGATTGCCACGCCCGGAAAATGATCGTGAAGGTGCTCCTCCGCAAGCGTCACGCTCTTCACGGCAGTCGCCTTCTGGCCACGCACAAACTCCGTAAAACGATCGATCCAAAACCAGCGCATCAGCGAAGGCACTCCAGAGGTCAACTGCCGGCGTAGATCGTATTGAATTCCTTCAGATGCCGGCACATGTATTGTGCCGCAATCCGCTGCGCACTTTCCAGCAGTCGCTCCCGTGCCGAGTCGGGCTCGAGCACCTCCACATGCTCGCCGAGGGCCAAAAGTTGCGGAATCATCTCGTCGTCCCAGGCCCGTTCGATCGTGAGCAGCAGGCTGCCGTCGGCCTCGAGGCGGGCCTGCTGCCCGGGATGAAAGGGTTTTTCTTGGGCCCACGTGGCCCGCTCGGGCATGATCCGCAGCCGATATCGCTGCGGTGGATCGCTCGACCGGAAGATCGTGATACTATCGGCCAGGAGCGACTCGATCGACTCGCCCCGCGGCGTAAACGACTTCGACGTCGGCTTGGCACTGGCCACACGATCGAGCTTAAAGAACCGCACCGCATCATCCGCTCCCTTGTCGGCCCGCGTCGCGGCGATGTAGAGGCTGCCGTCGTAGAGCACGAGTGCCTCCGGCCGGATCGTGTAGGGCTTCGTTTTCCCGGTCGCCAGATTCGTGTAGCGGATGATGAGCTCGAGGTGGTTGCGAATCGCGCGATTCACGGCGTTGAGCGTGAGCGCGGCATACTTGGCCCGGGTGGGCTTGGGATGGACGACAAGGCCCTCCCTGTGCTGCTCCACGTACGCCATCAAGGCGGGCGTCACCATCTTCTCGAGCCGGGCCATGAGCTGCGCAATGCCCCGCCAGTAAAACGTGCCGGCCAGCGGAGCGAGAAAGTCACGGGCCACGGCGAGTGAAAAGAGTTCCGGGAGCGAGATGGCAGGCCCCCGAAGCTCGGCCGCGCCCTTGCCCACCTCGATTGCGAATGCCTGGCAGAGGCTGCCGCGGGGGCTCCGTTTCTTGGTTTGCTTCACGGCGTAGCCAAACTTCGCCAGGAAGTCGATGTCGCGACGCAGGTTTTTGTCGGACATGTTGTCGATCACGCTGCGTCGCTGAAGCTCCTCTTTGAGTTCGGCAATCGAGCGCGGGCCGCGGGCGCTGAAGAGGATGTCGATGAGATGGAACACCCGCAGGAGTTGTTCGTGGCGACTGATTGAGTCCATACGAATGCTCTC
>JAQBZA010000354.1 GCA_027622795.1 Planctomycetota bacterium
CACAGGATTCGAACCTGTGACCTCCACGGTGTGAACGTGGCGCTCTAACCAACTGAGCTAGCTGCCCGAGAATCTTCCAACCAAAAATCTACCGCGCCTTCGCGGGTTCGTCACGCCGCGGCCAAAATTCGGCTGTGACACGCAGAAACCTTGAGCCCCGCGTTCAGCCCCCGCCAGTGGTGTCCGCGGGCGGATCGAACCGGGGCGTGGCCACGTGCGATGCTTCCACTCGGTCCATAGCGTCCACTCCGGAAAGCCGCCGCTTGGCAGGCCGGGAATCGCCAACACGGCCATCGATGTGGGCTGCCACATCGAGTTCCTGAGAGAGGGTCGTCCACTGCCGACGAAACTCGGAGATGCTGGCCCCCACAGACCGACCAACCTCTGGCAGCCGCTTGCCGTAGAGCATCACGGCAATCGCACCAATCACACAGATTTCCACCGGACCTAGACCAAACATCCTGCATTCCCCAAGGCCCGCGGCTCTTAGCCGTTGCCGGCAGCTTGATCGGCGTGGTCAGCGTTCCGTGACGATGAAGCATGGGCATCGTCTTCGATACCCTGCACGCCCCGTTTGAATTCAACGATGCCTTGCCCCAGCGACCGCATCACCTTGGGGAGACGCGACCCAAAAAGCAGCAGAACGACTCCGCCCACCACAAGCAATTCCACGGTGCCAAGACCCATGAATGCCATCAGGGGAACAAGCGAATCATGCACGGGGAGGGTCTCCTGCAAAAAACCAGTCGGGCTTCCGTAACTCACCTTAAGTCTACATTCGAGCGGAGAAGGGTCAAACTGACCCGTCGACCATCACCTCGTAACTCAGTGATTTTTGGCTACCTCCGTCGACTTCTCGCGAAGGGGGACGTAGCGGTAGTACACCTCGAGGCTGAGTGCCGCCATCGCCGTGGCGTACACACGGCCGCCGTGCCCCCCCCAGACTGGATCGGGATCCCAGCTGCCATGAAGGCTGCCCGCATCCTGCCGCTGGAGCGACAGCACGGCCACCTGCATATGGCGATTCCAGGCCTGCCACTGGCGACCGCCAGCGTGAAACGATGCCAAGGTGGCGTAATACCAAGCATAGGCATTCGGCCGCGATCTATCGGGAGACGACTCCGCAATCACGGCCAGCGCCTCGCTCACGCTCGGATGATCCGAGGAGGCTCCAAGTACGAGGCGACAAAACAGTGCCTCTGCTGTCATCGGCATCGTGGGCCGCTCGCCGGCACGGTAGGCGGCCAAGCCGCCAGCCCGGCCGGAGGAGACACTCTGGAGAAATGCTTGGGCCCGCTGCCGGCCGCGATCGATCCCGCTGCCCGGCCCAGCATCGAGCCCGGCTTGCGTGGCAGCCTCCAGCAGCATCACCTGCCACCCAAGCTGGCTTGTGTCACCCTTGTCACCGGCCGCGTACCGCCAGCCGCCGGTTGTAGGATGCTGCGTTGCCAGCGTGTAGCCGACCGCCCGCTCAAGCGGCGCCCGTAGCGACGCATCACCCGTCATCGCAGCAGCCTCAGCCAGCGCGATTCCCGCCATTCCATGGCAATAGAGGGCGGTGAAAAACTCGGCGTCGCCGGCGAGGGATCCGTCGGCCCGCTGGCGATCAATGAGAAACCGAAGCCCCTTGGCCACGCAGTCAGTATGCGGACCAGAGGTATGCGTTGTGCCGGCGCCGAGAAAGGCCAGGAGGGCGAGGCCTGTCACACCATGATCGCTCCCCACACCCGTCGCCTGATTCCGATGGGGCCCCGCGTGGCCGCGGCCGCTGCCGCCACCATGCCGCACCGTTTCCCAGCGGCCATCCTCCGCCTGGCTTGCCGCCAGCCACAGGAGCGCCCGCCGCACCGCCTGCTCGGTCGCCTCCGAGCCGCCTCGCGCCATGGCGGCGGCGGTTCGTCGCGCCGGGGCACGATCGACATAAACGCCGGGCACCAGATGCTCCGGCTGCAAGTCTGCCGGGGGCGCTCCTTCGCCCTCCGCCGCTTTGGCAGCCACATGCAACAGGGGCACAACATCCTCCGGTGCGCCTTCAGCAGGAGCGCGATCTGCACGGATATCCTCGGTCATGCGAGCGGTATCAGGGCCCACCGCAGCCCCCGGCTCGGCGGGCTCCGTTGCCGATGGAGTGGTCTCGGGAGGCTCGTCTTGCGCTGCATCGTCAGCCACCGCCACCACCACCATCGTCATCCGGCCTTCATCGTTGTGGCCCCAGGAGGCTGGCAAAAACCCGGCCAGCATCCCGCAAACAACAGCCAGCAGCAGATGCACGCCAACCGAGAGCATGACACACTTCGCGAGCGTGTGAGACTGCAGCCACCGGGTTCGCACGATGACCACAAGCCCGATCACGGTGGCCACCGTCACGACGCCGATCGTCATTCCGAGCGAGTGCATTGCGAATTCCCGGCGTTCGGCCTCTCTACCGTGCCATCCGACCGCGGACGGAGATCGCCACATGTCGCACGCCGGCTCCGCGGCAGGCTTCGTACACCTCCGTCATCCGCCCATGCGACACGTCTCGCTCACCGCGGATCATAACGACAAGGTCGGGGAGGACTTCACGACGAGCCGTGAGCCGCGTGGCAAGGTCGTCAAGGCTGACGGGCTCGGCGCCAAGCCGCAGTGTGCCAGCAGCTTCCACCTCGACCACCTCTGGCTGCCGGGCCGCGACAGCCGCCGCATGATCGGCCGACGGCAGGTCGAGATCGAAGGCCCGCTCGTCAGCAGAAAACTTCGTGGCGCACATGAAGAAGATCGTCAGCACGAGGATCACGTCGATCATGGGCGCGAGATTGGGCGCGTGCTCCTCGTCATCGGTGAGTCGGACCAGTGGCATGGTGGGCTCTCCGGGGTCAGGCCGCCGCGCGGCGACGGCCCTCGCCCACTGTCTCCAGCGCGATCTCGTCGATCACCTGTTGGCAGGTTTCGTCTAGCCGCAAGGCAAGCCGGTCGACTCGGCTGGTGAAGAATGAATGCAGAACCATCGCTGGGATGGCCACGAGCAGCCCCATGGCGGTCGTGATCAGGGCTTCGCCAAAGCCACCGGCCAGCATGTCGGGCCGCCCCATCGCCCCCGCTGCAGCAACGTCATTGAACGAGCGAATCAGGCCGAATACGGTGCCGAGCAACCCCAGCAGGGGCGCGATGGTGGACACGCCGTTAAACACGCGGCGATACCGCCGCAGATGCACGATCTCCCGTTCACAGGCGTCGATTGCCGCCTGTTCGATTTCCACCGCTGGCCGCCCCCACCGCCGCACTGCAGCGGCAAACACGCGGGCCACCGGGCTCCCGCTGGAATCACAGGCGACAAGCGCCTGCTGCCGTGAAAAGTCACCGGCCTGGAGTTGCTCAATGAAGCGATCAACAAACATCCGTGGCGCCACGCGGCCGGTTCGCAGGCTCACCGCTCGCTCGATGCCAAACACCACGAGTGCAAATGAGCAGCCGATCAGCGGCACCATGAGAACGCCCCCGCCAAGCAGCGTGGCAAGTAGGCTGCCGGAGGCGATGCCGACCGGTTCGATGGACGGGGCGTACTCCGCCACGACGGGCGGACTGTTCGGCGGTAGGGGAGTCGCCGCCGGGGTGGCGGCCAGCCGCATCTCGTCGCGAGCAGACGGTTCAGCCACCGTTGCATCGGTACCCGCCCAGGCGCGTGTCCGCTGGGCCCACACCGGGGTCACGGCGCAGAAAATCATCCCAACTGCCACGAGGGCAGCACACTGCTTCTGACGAACCGCCATCCGTTGCGGCATCGATCACGCGTGTGAAAGGTGCGAGAGGAATCGTCAGCAACGCGGCCCCCACTCCTTCAGGCACCGCTCGAGACCACCGACGCGTCCTTCCCGCCTTGATGAAGAATCGTTCTTGTCAACCGGTCACAGCGAGTTTTCTCGCCACGGCACCCGTGACCGATGCAACCGC
>JAQBZA010000355.1 GCA_027622795.1 Planctomycetota bacterium
GCCGGCGGGCGGACCGACTCGCGGCCCAGGCGGCGGCCCCGAGGAGCAGGCCGACGACGGCGGCGATGCCGGCCAGCACCCAGCCGATGTCGTTGGAGATCTGACGGGGCGATGGGGCGGGCGTCCACCGGGCGCCCAGGCCGATGAGGAGCGGGGTTTCTCGACGACCGCCGCCGGTCTCCTCGTCTCCCTGCGGCGAAACGACCCGCATCCGCTGCAGAGGATACGCGTAGCGCTTGAGCGCAAAGCCCGACACCTTCACCTGTTCGCTGATGCGATCGCCAGTCGGCATGTCGGCCGGCAGCGACCGCACGCAGCAGACGATCGGAAAGTCGTCTTGGAGCGTGTCGTTTACTCGGATCAAAGGCGTAGGGACGAAGACGTAGAGTTCCCAGTAGTGATCGGCCCCCACCTGCTGCCGCCGCGCAGGATCATCGATCGCAATGCGGGTGGCCCGACGGGCGATGCCTTCGATCGTGACCGGATCGCCGCGATGCGTCGCAAACCACTTTTCGGCCGGATCGATGAGGGGAATGATGTCAGTGGTTCCAGTGGTGGCGGCAATCACCTCCGGCTCTGCACGGCCGGCGGCCGCAAGCATGCCGTAAAACGCCTCCGTGTCGCCGGCAACCAATGGGCGACCGTCGGCCACGGTATCGAAGGTGGCGTAGTCCATGCCGAGGCTGCCGAGGAGCGTGGTGGCGGGATACCACGAGAGCCGCGATCCCAGTAGAAGCAGGGCATGGGGTTCGCTTGGCCAGGTCTGCCCGTCGGCCTCCGGCACCGGCCCCGGGCCCGTGGTGAGCGGCAGCCCGACCACGGCCACCGGCTCGTCGATCGCAGTCCACCGCGGCCAGGCCAGCGGCGCCGACTCAAGGATCACGTCGACAATGCGACCGTCGGCCGTCGCCACCCGCACCATGTCAAGATGGGCCCGCCCGGCAATAGCCGCATCTTCGGGAGCGAGCCGCTGCGGCGCGATGAACACGCCGCGGCCCTCAATTCTCACGAAGGCATCGGCTGCCGCAGTCGGGAGCGCCTGCGACACAGCAGTCGCGGCTGCCTGCCAGGCAGCCAGCGTGTCGGCCGGCACACGACTGAGCCGCGCCATGAGTTTCAGCACCAGCGACTGCCGAGCGGCATCCCACGGCCCGGCCGCCTCCAGCGGGGTCCATCGGCTTCGATCGAGTTCCCATTCGGTGAGATAGGCCGCCACTGAATGAACGGACGTCTCTGACTCAGCCGCGATCGCCACGGCCGACCCAGCGGCAACGAGCAACAGGAGGAGGCCGATCACTGTCCGTGTTCGCGTGGTCGGCACGATTCGGCGGATCATCGTTCCGGTGCTCATGGTTTCAATCCTCAGGGTTCAGACTCTCGGGATTTCTCGTCGTTGGCCAGTCGTTGCAGGGCTTCGGAGGTGGAAATGATTTCTTCCCCTGCCAACACCTGCTCGAGGTCGGCAGATGCTACCGCCGGCGGCGGCATGCCCCGACGGGCCAGCCAGATGCCGACCAGCGTCACGAGCATCACCATCAGGATCGTACCGGTCGCGAGTGCCGCCACAAAATCGATGGCCGGACGAGCCGGGGGCCGCGGCACCCACCGCGGTGTCGCCGCCATCACCAGCGGCGCCAGGCGAACGGTGTCTTTGGCCGCGTAGGCCCACCGCTTGAAAAAATAGCCCGTGACATCGACCTGCTCGGAGATGGTGAGCCCCGACGGCATGCCATCGGGAATCTCCAGGAAATAGACCACGATCGGCGACGCAGGGCCTCCTTCGGGTTCCAGCCAGCCCTGCCAATAGCCGTCGATGCCGTAGTCGTTGTTCGGCGCCTTCACCCGCTCCAGCCGACGGAGCGTGCCGGCGAGGCCGACCGGGCGACCACGAAAGCTCCGCGGCTGGCCAAAGAGTTCCGAAAAACTCACCCGGCTGGCTGCCTTCGCCGGCGGCGGCCCATGGTCACGGAGGCTCTTCCAGATCTGAAACCAGGCATCACGGTCGGCCTCACGGAAGACGGTGTCGTCACGAACCCGGTCGAGGGCTGCCGGTGTCGCAGCGACTTCGGCCCCGTCTTCTATGACAAAGGGCTCGGGCACCTGTTCGATCAGCACCGCATCGGGCACGGCCGCATCAGCGAGCGGATTGGCCAGCCGCGTGTCGACCTGGGGCGGTGGCGGCGGGGCCGGCTCGCGGAACCAGGTCTGCTCCACCCACGAGGCGATCAGGATGAAGGCGACTGCCGGCGGCATGAACCGCCAAAAGATCCGCCGCTGTTCGTCCTGCGCCAGATAGTTTCTGGGAGGGTGGCTCACGGTGCCGGCTGGTCCTGCGACTGGCTCCGCTGCTGCTTCCGCATCTCCCGCCACACATAGGCGGCAAACGTGCCCGCGAGCGTGAAGGGCATCGCGAGCATGAGGAGGATGCTGTAGAAGTAGCCGCGGGCCACATTGACCGCATCGGGATCAGACGTCGAAAAGCCATCCTTGCAGTTCGGGCAGCCAAAGGCCTCAGACGCCACAAGCAGACCGAACAAGGTAACCACGACGATCACCAGCGGAAATCTTTTCATAACAAGATTATAGAGCGCAACCAGCCTACGTGTATTGCCGGCTCGGGGGCGACAAAAGTCTCCTCGCGGGCGAGGAGACGCCCAATGCTCGTCGAGCGTTCGCCGACCCCCGAGCCTACCTTTCCTGGATTGCGGCATCGTCGCTCCAGTTAACGTGGGTGGGCTCTAGGCCGGGTAAGTCGCGGAGAGACCGTTTCTTTCGGCCGGGGGTCGGTAAGGAAACCTCAGGCATGGATGCCGATGTTTCCGTCAAAACAGCTGATAGAGCATCAGGTAAATGAGCACGCCGGTCACCGACACATAGAGCCAGATCGGCAGCGTTATCCGCCCCAGCCGCCGGTGCGCGTCGAAGCGGCCCTTCCAGGCCAAAAAAAACATCCGCAGGGCCAGCAGCGGCACGGCTGCCGCCAGCGGCACATGGGTGGCGAGAATGGTCAGGTAAATCGGCCGCACGGCATCGGGTCCGGCAAACCGATGCGTGCCCTCGATCGCATACCGAGTCAGGTAGGAGACAAGAAACAGGGTCGAGACCACGAACGCGGCAATCATCACGGTGCGATGGGCTTTGACACGCCCGCGACGGATCAGCACCCAGCCTGCCACCAGCAGGATCGCGGCGAGTGCATTCAAGACGGCGTTGGCGGTGGCGAGCGGATGCACGGCCAGAAGCGGGATCACGATGCCGGCTCCTCTTCGGCGAGTACCTCACGGATCAGTTTCTTGAGCAGCTCCACCCGATCTTCCTGGAGCAGGTGATAGCTGCCCCGGAGCCGCCCCTGACGATCGAACACGACACCACGCTCGGAATGCACCCCAACCTCCGCCGGCAGCAGAAACGACTCGTTGGCCAGCTTCTTGATCACGGCAAAGTCACCGGTGAGAAACTTCCAGCGGGCAGAGTCAGCCTCGAAGCGATCGGCGTAGCGGCGGAGCACATCGGGCGTGTCGTTATCAGGATCGCACGTCAGGCTGATCGCCATGAAATCAGGATCGTCGATCTCCCGCAGGATCTCGGCCACGGCCTGGTTCTCGCGAAAGCACGGCCCCGGGCAGTTCGCAAAAAACACGCTCCCCATCCAGACCTTGCCAGCGAGGCTCTTCGAATCAAACGGCTCCCCATCCTGGGCTGTGAGCGTGAACGGCAACACCTCCGCCCCCGGCTCCATCACCATGGGCGCCGGCACCGGCGTCCCCTCCGGCAGCCCCACCACCGGCCGCTCCGCTTTTTGGCAGCCGAGGGAAACGACAAAAACCCAAGCCAACATGGCAAAGAACATGGTGTAAAAATTTCTCAGCGTACGATTCATGACGTTGCACCTCAGTTTCTTCCCGATTCTGGAGGGGTTGCCCG
>JAQBZA010000356.1 GCA_027622795.1 Planctomycetota bacterium
TCCCCCACCCCCCGACTTTGTCAAGCACCTCCAAATCCGGCAAAAACTTGGGCCGGAAGCGAATCATCGTTCGCCCGCCCCGGGCCGGGTGTCACGCTGGCCGCGGTGCGGGATAGTCCGGCCGATGGCACTTCCGCAACCATGTCGACAGGCGTTTTCGAGCCGATGGGCGGCTGGTGAGGTTGGTGCCGCGTTTTCCGGCACCGGATCAGCGGCACCCGGAACGGCTACCCCCCCGGAGTGGCGTTTTTCTGCCGCTAGCGCGGAGTCTGTCCGAGTTCGGCCGCCTGCGGGCTACGGCAAACCGCTTGCCGCCAGCATCCGCGCAACCTAATCTCATAGTTGTTCGGGAGTGATTGGCTCAGCGTTGAACGAAGGGAAGTTCAGCGGGGGCGATGGGTCCTCACCGGAGAATACGGGGGGTTGATGTGCACTCATCTTTGCTCTCTCGGCAGGATCGCTGCCGTCACCAACAAGGTCGTGGCCGGGCAAAAGGTTTCACCTTGGTTGAACTGCTGGTGGTGATCGCCATCATCGCCGTGCTCATCGGCCTGATGCTGCCCGCCGTTCAGCAGGCCCGTGAAGCTGCCCGGCGGACTGGTTGCACCAACAACATCAAGCAACTCGCGCTGGCAGCCCTCACCTTTGAGAATGGCTGCAAGTATCTGCCGAAGAACACGCGGATTTGGCCGGCCACTGAGGTACACAACCCCCGGTTCAGCTACCTCGTCGCCTTGTTGCCATTCATTGAACAGCAGTCGAAGTACGACGCGATCTACGACCGTGCCAAAGCGGGACGAACCCCCTACACCGGCAACCCGCAGTGCATTACGATTGTTGATGTGTACCTTTGCCCATCCGACGATGCCAGCCTCGCCCGAAAAAACAGCTACGGTCGCCCATTCAACTATCACTGCAACTACGGCGACATCATCGCCGATGTTTTCCGCGGGGTTTTCACCAGCAGAGAGACCCTGACCTGCAGCCTCGGGGCAATCACCGACGGCCTTTCCACAACCATCATGCTCGGAGAGGTGGTGACCCGTACTGACAGCAACTCACCACTCGGCGGCGTCGCTCTCGAGGTTTCAGGCTGGAACCATAATGCAGCCCCATCGCTCTGCTTGGCCCGCGCCGACGGCAGCGGCACGTGGATTCAAAGTGAATGGAGTGTTGGCTGCCGTTGGGCCGACCGCCAGTACACCCGATTCACCACGGTCTTGCCGCCCAATGCTCCGACCTGCGTAAGTTCCACCGGGCCATATGTGGGAGAAGGTGCCTCGATCACCGCCAGCAGCTATCACGCCGGTGGGGCAAACGTCGCGATGTGTGACGGCTCGGTCCGGTTTGTCCTCGAAACAATCGACGCCGGCTCTCCCAACGACTCGATCAGTGGCTCGGCGTCGGCCTACACCGGACCCTCGCTGTGGGGTGTTTGGGGGGCGATGGGCAGTCGGGCTGGTCGTGAAGTGGTTTTTGCCGACTGAGCGGTCGCGTTGATCCCGAATAAAAACCTTCTCGGGGTGGCCAAACCGATGCAATCGAAAAAGAACTGGTGGGCTGTTCCGCTCGTCCTTTGCCTTGTCGGCACGGCGGGCTGTGGGTCGGGGATCGACCGTCCGAGGGGGGAATTCGTCGAAGGCGTGGTCACGCTCGACGGCAAGCCGCTGGAGACTGCTACCGTCGGCCTCACACCGGTCAGTGGCGGGCTGCCGGCCTATGGCAACACCGATGCAGCAGGCGTGTTCAGGCTCACCTCGGCCCGCGGCGGGCTGCCTGGGGCGGGTGCGGTCGCGGGCGACTATCGGGTGTCGGTCCGCAAGGTGACGGAGGAACTCGGCCCGGCCGAATCAGCGGCCACCACCGAAACAACTGCCGAGCCGTCCATTGAAGACTACGAACGTTGGCTCACGCAACAGCAACAGCAGAAACGCCGCCCGGTCTCGCGGGTCACGAGCCTGGTTCCTGAACGTTATACCAATCCGGAAACGTCTGGCCTGCTTGCCACCATCGAGCCCGGCCGCAATCGGCTCGAGCTCAAGCTGACGTCTGACTGAAACGCTGCCGCTGGCCGAGCCCACGCCTCTCGTTGTGAATGCCAGCACCCGCGTTGAGCTGGCTTTCGCCTCACGGGCTCGCCGCGGGTGTCTTCAACTGGCACCATTGGATGCCGGACCAATATTTCGCGGCCACAAAGGAGGAAAATCGATGTTCCGAACCAGTCCCAAGGCGCCGCGGATCATGGCCGCTGCCATGATCATGATCATGGCAGCATCATCGCTGCCCGCAGAGGAGAAGAGCACGAGCACGAAACCCCTTGAGATCGGCACACGACTGGAGCTTTTCGTCGACGACCATCTTGTCGAGCGCATGACGGGCGTCGCATTCCGATTGCATACGCCGGTCAAGCAACCGCCTGCCAAGAGTCCCCTGCCGGGCGGCGCGTACTGCACCATCATCAAGGACGGGGATCGCTACCGGGCGTACTATCGTTCCGACATACCCGGTTACGAGAAGGGGCGACAGGAGCGCAACGCAGATAAAGAACCGAACGAGATCACCTGCTATGCGGAAAGCCGCGACGGCATCGAATGGACGTTCCCCGACCTGGGCATGACAACGATCCAAAGCTCGAAGGGCGGCAATGTGATCCTGGCCCGCCAGGCTCCGTTCTCCCACAACTTCTCGCCCTTCCTCGACACCCGCCCCGGTGTCGAACCGGATGCCCGGTACAAGGCGCTGGCGGGAAAAGACTTCAGCGGGCTGTGCGCCTTCAAGAGCGCCGACGGCATTCACTGGAGCAAGATCAAGGATTCGCCCGTCCTGAAGACGCCTGCCTACAGCAACGCGAACTTCGGCCCCTTCGCCTTCGATTCCCAGAATACGGCCTTCTGGTCCGAGACCGAAAACTGCTATGTCTGTTTTGTTCGCACCTGGAGCAAGACCAAGCCCCCCAAAAAGGAACTGATCGGTCAGCGGCGGATCAGTCGCACGACCTCGAAAGACTTTGTCAACTGGACACCGCCAGCCGACACCAACGCCAATCTCCCGGGCGAGCAACTCTACACAAATCAGACGCATCCCTATTTTCGCGCCCCCCACATCTACATCGCGACGCCGATGCGCTTCACGCAAGGCATCGAGATGGGAGAGCCGGTGGAGGGCAACAACGGCTCGTCCGACATCGTCCTCATGACCATGCGGGCTGGTTCCACCGCCTATCAGCGCACCTTCCGCGAGGCGTTCATCCGACCGGGCCTCGACCCGAAACGCTGGGCTCGGAAGGCGAACTCCGCCCGGCTGAACGTGGTGCCGACCGGTGATACGGAAATGTCGCTGTACCACGCCAACGGCGATCGCTACACCCTGCGGACCGACGGCTTCATCTCCGTGAACGCCGGCGTTGACGGCGGCGAACTGCGGACCAAGCGTCTCGTCTTCGCTGGCGATGCCCTGTTTGTCAACGTCAGCACCGGGGCAGCCGGCTCGCTGCGGATCGAGATCCAGGACGCTTCGGGCCAGGCACTCCCGGGGTTCGGCCTGGATGATTGCCAGGCCATCATCGGCGACGCGATCGAGCGGCGGGTGAGCTGGAAGAACAACCCGGACCTTGCCGCCATCGCAGGGAAACCGGTGCGGCTGCGTTTCGCGATGCGCGAGTGCGACGTGTATTCGTTCCGATTCCCTAGCAAGTAGAAGGAGACGACCAACCGAACCAGGAGGTGCAGGCGACAAAGACTTCAAAAATCGTAAAACATTTCTTATTCTTGTGGCTGGCACACCAGCTGGGCCACAGACTAGTATCCGAGGAAGGTACCCGGTGGGTTTCCCCAGACATCCCCTGATGTCTGCGACACGTCTGCCTCGG
>JAQBZA010000357.1 GCA_027622795.1 Planctomycetota bacterium
TCGACCGCGAGGTGAAACTTCCGCCGGGCTACATCCTCGCATGGGGCGGACAGTTTGAAAGCCTCGAGCGGGCCAGCCAGCGGCTGATGATCGCCGTGCCGGTGGCGCTGCTCCTGATCTTCTCCTTGCTCTACATGACCTTCGGCTCGGTGCGGCTCACGCTCTTGATCTTCCTCAACGTGCCGATCGCCGCGACGGGCGGCATCTTCGCCCTCTGGCTCCGTGGCATGCCACTTTCGATCTCGGCGGGCGTCGGCTTCATCGCCCTCTTTGGCATCGCCGTGATGAATGGCGTGGTGCTCGTGGAACACATCCGCCACCTGCGGCGGGGAGGTGACGATCAGCGGCGGGCGGTCTTCTTGGGCTCGCTCGACCGGCTCCAGCCGGTGCTCATGACGGCAACAACCGACACGCTCGGCTTCGTGCCCATGGCGATCTCAGCCAGCGCCGGCGCCGAGGTGCAACGGCCGTTGTCGACGGTGGTGATCGGCGGCCTCGTGACCTCCACGATCCTCACGCTGCTCGTGCTCCCGGCCATCTACCGCTGGTTCGAGCCACGCGACGACCACGCCTGAAACAAACTGAGAACGGTAGGCTCGGGGGTCGGCGAACGCTCGACGAGCGTTAGGAACTTCCGAGCCAGAGCGGATGGAACCCTTCAAGTGACGTGCAAGCGAGGAAGTTTCTCCGCGAGGAGACTTTTGCCGCCCCCGAGCCGGCGCTCCACGTAGGCGGTGTGCGTCCCAACCAACGCTGATCGATGAAACTAGCCGGGGTTCACCGCTTGAGTCCTGTGCGGGCTGTCACCCCCACCATTGCGTCGCTCGTGTCGCCCGGGAGGGTCCAACTGCCGGTTTCGGCCGACTTGAAGGCCTGGGCCTCAGCCTTGCCGTCGAGAAAGAGCACCGCTCCGCGGCGGAGCCGCCGCTCGATCCGTGGCCCCAGTTCGATGCCAAAGACGCCCGTGGTCTGCGCCTGCGTGAGCGTGGTGCGGAGTTCGATCACCTCGCGGCCGGCATCATGGTCGGATTCGAGCTTCAGCCCGCCCATCCACCGCGTCAGCCCCTCATGCACAACATTGGGCGTCGCCACAACACCGGCAGACACGTCGAGCACACTGATGCGGCTGCGGAGTTCCGTCGCCAGCCGCTCTGACGATCCACCCGAGCCAGTCGGTCCGCGGACCACGATATCCAAGGGCAGGGCTGGGGCGTTGGAATTCGGGATGGCCCGCCGCATGGCGCCGGCGATCGACCCCGGACCCTTGAAATCACCGAGGCCAAAACCTTCGAACACGACCGCCGGCATCTCGACCGGCGCAAGCGGTTCAGCAACGGCCATTGCCGTCAGGCAGGTCACCACCATCGGTGCCGTCAGCATCGACCATCGGACCATTCGTGAATCCTCCGCCTTGGGACTCTTCTCTTCAGATCTATCGGCAATGCAGCCCGTGGGGTTCCAGTCGGCCGCCGAGAACTGGATCGTCTGGGTAGGCTTAAGCGGTTTTTCGGTTCGATTGGGCCGCGTGTACCGGAAACGGGCGGCCACCGAGAGGAACAACCGCCGGCTCTCGGCTGCTACCAAACCGTGTGCAGGCAAGGGTGTCGAGCACCCGGGCGGCAATTTCAAGGGCGGCCGCCCCGGCAGATGCGGGCACCAGGGGCGCCCGGCCGGTCGTGACGGCGGTCAGAAAATCGTCGTGCTCGCAGGCGATGGCGTTCGCATCCGGTGCCGTGAATGTCTCGCGGGGAAGCACGTCGGTAAAGAAGGCCTCCTTCGCAGCCGCCCGCTGCTCGGGGGGCACATCGGTCGCCACGTAGGAGCCGGCGCGGACACCGCCAGAGGGCGACATCACCGTCACCGTCTTGGCGTTGAAGTCGACGTCGATCACGCTGTCGGTGGAGACCAGCGAAATCGTCCGCTGCAGCGTGGGATGAATTCGCGAGGCGACGAGGTCGGCAATCAGCCCCGAGGAAAACGTCAGCCGGGCCCGCACCATGTCTTCATGGCCACCAGTGGCGACGATGCCGTGCGCCTCGACCTCTTCCAATCGCCCCGGCTCAAGCGACAACACCAGATCGATGTCGTGGATCATCAGGTCGAGCACGGCACCCACATCCATCGAGCGAAAGGTGAAGGGCGCCTGCCGAGCCGCCTGGATCGCCACCACCCGGCCAGCCCGTTCCACGGTCATCCGCCAGGCCGGATTGAACCGCTCCACATGGCCGACCGCCACCACCCGCCCATGGCGGCGGGCCGCGATCATGATTGCCCGGGCATCTTCCACCGTGGCAGCGAGCGGCTTCTCAACGAGGAGATCGATCCCGCCCTCCAACAGAGGCAACGACACAGCCGCATGCAGCGCCGTAGGAGCCGCCACCACTGCGGCCTGCACCGCGCCCACCAGTTCACCTGGCTCGTCAAATCCGCGGCAGCCGTGTGCTTCGGCCACCCGGGTGCGGGCCTCGAGCGAAGGATCAACGACACCGACGAGTTCCACATCGGGCCGGGCGGCCAGCAGCCGCGCATGAATCGCCCCCAGATGTCCGCACCCGATCACGCCAACCTTGATTCGGCTCATGCCGCCCTCCGTTGCTCACGACCACGACCATGCCGGCCGCCCTGCTGGCAGCCGAGAAATTCAAGCAGGTGTTCGACATCGGGGAGCAGCATCCCCTGCGACCGCAGGATCTCCCGGGCCGACTCGAGGCCCACCTTCGCCCGGTAGAGCAGCCGATACGACTCCGACACCGCCTCGATCGCCTCGCGGGAAAAACCTCCCCGCCGCAGCCCGACCGTATTCACGCACCGCGGCCGGGCCGGCATCCCCTCGGAAAGCATAAAGGGGGGCACATCGTGGAGCACGCGGCTCACGCCGGCCACAAACGCCCAGCCTCCGATCGTCACCCAATGATGCACGGCCACCGACCCCGAGAGTGACGCGTGTGAGTGCACTCGCACATGCCCGCCGAGGAGGGCGCCGTTGGCGAGAATGACATGATCACCGATCACACAGTCATGGGCCACATGGCAGGCGGCCATGAGGTAGTTGCCATTGCCGAGAATCGTTTCGCCTCGCTCTTTCTCGGTGCCACGGCTGATCGTAACATGCTCCCGGATCACGTTGCGGTCGCCGATCAGCACCCGCGTGGCTGATCCCCGATAGCTGACATCCTGCGGCTCCCCGCCGATCACGGCATAGGGATGCACGGTGTTGTCGGCGCCGAGAGAAACACGGCCGATGATCGTGACATTGTTGGCGAGCGTGGTGCCCCGGCCGATCTCTGCCGCGGCCGACACGACGCAGTAGGGGCCGATCCCCACGCCATCGTGAAGCCGGGCCCCCGGCTCCACGATGGCGGTTGGATGAATGATCACGGACATCGTCAAAGTTCCTTCGAGCGTCAGGCTGCAGCCTGATCACGGCCGTGCGACAGCAGGCGGGCGGCCGCGGCGGCATTCAACCGGTGGCCACTCCGGCAGGCCCGCACAGAGGCATGGATCGGCCGACCGGCGAGCGCGAGATCTCCGACGAGATCAAGCATCTTGTGCCGCACGCACTCATCGGGCCACCGCAGCGTGTTGTCGATCGGCCCGTCGGGACCAAATACCAGCAGGTCACGATGGCCAACGGAGAGCCCTAGCCCGGCTGCCTGGAGTCGCTCAGCTTCTTCCATCGCGAGAAACGTGCGGGCGGCCGCGAGGTGCTCCCGGTAGGAGATGGGCGTGACATCGAGGCCCAACTGCTGCCGGCCGATCGCCGCATGGCCGTAGTCGAGTTCATACTCGATCGTGAGCCCGGCGGAGCGTGGCGGGCCGATCTCCACCCAACTGGCATCGTCTCC
>JAQBZA010000358.1 GCA_027622795.1 Planctomycetota bacterium
CGCGACGATGAACGATCGAGTGCTCGCCAGCCTGCTGCAGCCCGCCTACGCATGGACGCTGTCGCTGGGGCTGATCGGGGTGTTCGCCCGGTTCTGCTCCCGGCCCAGCCCGCTGATGTCGTGGCTGGCCGACGCCTCGTACTGGATGTATCTCGTCCATGTGCCGCTCGTGATGGTGGCGCAGATGGTCGTTCGGTTCTGGCCGATGCCGGCGGATCTCAAGTTTCTCATCGTGCTGGCGATGGTGACGCCGGTGCTGCTGCTCAGCTACCGCTACGGCGTGCGGCACACGGCGATCGGCAGCCTGCTCAACGGCCCGCGCGGCGTCTCGGTCGAAGGTATCCAGCCGAGAGCCGCCCACTAGCAAACGGTTTCGGCAGGCATCAACACACGCTATGCTTGTCGCTCGCTTACCCCGCAACCCCCTCCCCGGCCGACTCCTCCTGCCGTCATCTGCCCACCCGCATCTCCCACGTTTTGAATCCCCATCACTCCGGGAAAGGATTGTCCTGCCGTGTCGCTCGTCTGTGATCAGGAAGATCGCTTGTCGCTGGAAGAAACTCACTCCGAAGACGCCCGCGACGCCTTCTCCGCAAAAACGTATCCCACGAAAAAGGAAGTGCTCGCCGTGATTCCGGCGGAGTGTTTTGAACGCAGCCTGGTCACATCGTGCTGCTACCTGTTGATTTCCTTGGCGCTGACGCTCGGCAGTGGACTCTTCGCCTATTCCTTCATTCCCATGACATGGCCCTGGCTGCCGGCCTGGGTTGCCGCTGCGATCGTTATCGGGACGGCCGCCACAGGATGCTGGGTGGTTGCCCATGAGTGTGGCCATCGTGGCTTTTGCAAACACAATTGGCTTCAGGATGCGATCGGCTTCGTTCTTCACAGCGGGCTGCTGGTGCCCTACTTCTCCTGGCAGCGGAGCCATGCAGTGCACCATGCCCGCACCAATCATCTCGACCTCGGGGAAACGTTTGTGCCGCTCCGCGACACCACGCCCAGAGGCCAGGCCTGGCAGCGATGGCAAGACGCTATCGGCGATGAAGCGTTTGCCATTTTCGCGATGGCAAGCCGGTTTCTCCTCGGCTGGCCCGTGTATTTGTTGACCGGAAGCTCTGGCGGCCCTGCCCGTGGCATGACCAATCACTTTTGGCCCCTGAAGCCATTCTCGGCGGCGCTGTTTCCCGGCCAGTGGCGCCGCAAGGTGTGGCTCTCCGACCTGGGTGTGCTCGCCATGCTGGGTGTGCTCGGTTGGTGGGCTTCTCGCGCGGGAATTGGTCCCGTGCTCGCCCTCTACGTCGGCCCCTACCTCGTGGTGAACTTCTGGCTCGTGCTCTACACCTGGCTGCAGCACACCGATCCGGAGATCCCACACTTTGAAGACGACGAGTGGACGTGGGTGAAGGGAGCGTTCATGACCGTTGATCGTCCCTATGGCGGCCTGCTCGACTTCCTGCATCACCGCATCGGCAGCACGCATGTCGCACACCACATCGATGCCCGGATCCCGCATTACAACGCCGCCAAGGCCACCCGCGCCCTGCAGGAAAACTTCCCCGATCTCTATCGGTATGACCCGACGCCGATTCCCAAGGCCCTGTGGCGGATTGCCACGCAGTGCAACGTTGTCACCAGGGCAGACGAGGGCTGGAAGTTTTGCAGCAGCCGCCAACGTGAGTCCTGCGTTCCGAACACGTAGGACAGCTTTCCAAAGCTGTCACGACACGGAAGGCGTTTCCTTCACTGGCAAAGATTGTGTAAACGATTTTAGTCGGCGGCGCACTTTTCAGATCGAGGGTATAGAATCCCTCCCTGAGAGGTGCCGGAATGATGCCGTCTACCACCACGTGAGAAAAGACATGTTTGATCCATTTGATCCGCTTGATCCACTCGATCCGTTGTCCATTGAGGCCTGCTTCCCCGGGGCGATCACTGGACAGGCGGAGGTGACATGCCCGCACTGCAACGCGATCTTCACCGTGCCGGTGCGCGATCCGCTCGGAGAAGAGTCGTATCGGTGCCAAATGTGTGGTGGCGGCCTTCATGTTGACTGGGGCAACGACACTGTCACTCAGCTTTAGCTGACCCGGGGCAGGCAAGTCAGAGGTTTTGAGCCGTGCGGATGATGCTCTGCCTCCGAGTCACAAGGAAATGGATTTAGGGAGCTCCGAGATGTCTGCGGACGATCTGGAAAAAAGCCTGAGTGACGAAGCCACCTTCGCCGGAGCGGCCGGGCTGCACCCGATGGCCAATCCCGCCGCCGGCTCGTGAGTCATGTCATGCCGCTGGTCACGCTTCGCAACCTGTCGCTCCGCTTTCGGGGGCCGCCGCTGCTCGATGACGTGACCTGCCACGTCGAGACCGGGCAGCGGATCGGCCTGCTGGGCCGCAACGGCGCCGGCAAGACTTCGCTCATGCGGCTGGTGGCCGGAGTGATCCAGCCTGATGCGGGCACGGTGGATATGGCCCCTGGTGCGACCGTCACGCTCCTGCAGCAAGACGTGCCACAGGACGTTGCCGGCTCCGTGGCCGAGATCGTCGCGTCTGGCCTGCCATCGGCTGCGGCCGATGGGAATCCCGAGGCGACGCCTGCCTGGGAGCGGGAGCAGGCGGTCACGCAGATCCTTTCCCGAATGGGGCTCGACAGCACCGCGGCCTTCGCCAGCCTCTCGGCCGGCATGAAGCGGCGGGTGTTGCTTGCCCGGGCGGTCGTCGCCGAGCCCGATCTGCTCCTGCTCGATGAGCCCACCAACCATCTCGACATCGACGCGGTGGAGTGGCTGGAGACGTTTCTGGGCCGCTGGCGGGGCACGCTGATGTTTGTCACCCACGATCGTACCTTTCTCCGCCGCATGGCCAGCCGCATCCTCGAAATCGACCGCGGCCGGATCTTCGACTGGTCGTGCGACTACGACACTTTTCTCGTGCGGAAGGAAGAGGCCCTCGCCGCTGAAGAAAAGCAGAATGCGCTTTTCGACAAGAAGCTCGCGCAGGAAGAAGTCTGGATCCGCACCGGCATCAAGGCCCGTCGCACCCGCAACGAAGGGCGAGTGCGGGCCCTCGAGGCGATGCGTCGCGAACGCAGCCAGCGGCGGGATACCGTGGGGCGGGTGAAGCTCGACATCCAGGAGGCCGACCGCAGCGGAGCGCTCGTGGCGGCGCTCGAGAATGTGTCGTTTCTGCGTGGCCCGCGGCCGATCATCCGTGACCTTTCCACTTCCGTCATGCGAGGCGACCGGATCGGGATCATCGGGCCCAATGGGGCGGGCAAGACCACGCTCCTGCGGCTCATGCTTGGTGAGCTTGCCCCCTCGGCGGGGGCCGTGCGGCTCGGCACCAACCTGCGGATCGCCTTCTTCGACCAGCTTCGCGATCAGCTCGACGACGAGAAGACCGTGGCCGACAACGTGGCCGACGGCTACGAGACCGTGCAGATCGGCGGCCATTCGCGGCATGTCATCGGCTACCTGCAAGACTTTTTGTTCACACCCGACCGGACACGCACGCCGGTAAAGTTCCTCTCGGGCGGCGAGCGGAACCGCGTGCTCCTGGCGCGGCTGTTCGCCAAGCCGGCCAACCTGATCGTGCTCGACGAGCCCACCAACGACCTCGATGCGGAGACGCTCGAAATGCTCGAGGCACGGCTGGTCGAGTTTGCCGGCACCGTGCTGGTGGTGAGCCACGACCGCGCGTTCCTCGACAATGTTGTGACCAGCACGCTGGTCTTCGAGCCGACCGGCGAGAGCGGGGCCTATGCCGTGAAGGAATATGTGGGTGGCTATTCCGACTGGGTGCGGCAACGGCCACCGGCTGTCGCCAGGCCACCGTCT
>JAQBZA010000359.1 GCA_027622795.1 Planctomycetota bacterium
TCTCAGGAGCGGCCTGCCCACGACTCTGCGGCGTCGGGATGCCGTCGTGGCGGAGCCGCACGGCGTAGGCTCCCGCGCAGCGATCGCGGTGGGGATAGAGCCGGTAGCCACCCGGCTCACGGGGCGACATCCACGTCTCAAGCCCCGCCACCGGTTCGACTCGCCAGCTGGGATGGTGCTGCAGAAAGTCGTTGATGACCTGCTCATTTTCAGCAGTCGCAAACGTACAGGTCGAGTAGACAAGGCGGCCGCCTGGCTGAACAAGGGCCGCGGCGGCAGTGAGGATGCGGCGCTGCCGCGCAGCAGCATGGGCCACCCGGTCTGCAGAAAACGCAAAGGCCGATTGCTTGCCCCGGCCCACCAGCGACTGCCCCGTACACGGTGCATCAACAAGCACAGCATTGAAGCGTTCACCCCAGAGTGGCTCGAGGTTTTCCGGATCACGCGCCGTGATCACAAACCGCGGGAAGCCAACGCGGGCAAGAGTGAATTCCAGCGGAGGCAGCCGGCCGTGGATCGGCTCATTGGCGAGCAGGAACCCGCCACCAGGCCCCACGATCTCGAGGATTGCTGAGGCCTTGCCGCCGGGCGCGGCGCAGACGTCAGCGATCCATTCGGTCGGTTGTGGAGCGAGGAGCCGCAGGGCGAGCATCGAGCCGGCGTCCTGGATGAAATAGTCGCCGGCGGCATGGTGAAGGAAACGGCCGGGCTGGTGAGTCTCGGGACAGAAGCATCCGTCGGGATACCAGGGGACGGGCTCAGAGGGAAACGGCAACGGCAGCCGCTCGGCGCCGCCGACGGCAGCCGCTGGGCGGCGGCGGAGCGCTTTTGATGGGCGGTTGATGACGGCCTGCTCAAGCGCGGCGAGTTCGTGGTCGGGGAGAAGGCCCGTGAGGTCAAGGGAAAGTGGAAGTGATGCCATCGGATGAACCTGTGCTGCAGAGAAACTACCATCTGGTGGCTGGGGCATAGAAGCGTCCCGTGATTCTGGGCACTGGGTCTCGCGTGCTCTGGCACGGCGACTGTAAGCCGGAGCCGACGCCGGGACGGCGGCGACGGCGCGAAAGCAAGATTTTTTTGCCCCTCCCCTGCCCCGCTCTCGCTTTCAAGAAGAGGCAGTGAGCGGAGGTTGGCGGTATGGCTGGCATCACAAGAATGGATTGGGAATGGCTTGACGAGCGGTGGGCGTGGCTCACCGAGCGTCTTGGGTCGCCCAGAACGTGGATTCGCCGGGAGCCGCTTTCGCAGCGGCCGCTGCTTTCGATCGCAGTGGCAGCAGCTGGTGGGGTGGCAGCAGCGCGGTGTCTCGTTGGTGTCGCGGGCTTGTATTCGGTCATGTGCATGGCGGTCATCGCCCTGATGGCGCTGGGGGCATGGCTGTGGCTGGTGCGGCGGAGTCAGGTTGATCGGGCTGGAGTTGCTTTGCTCGTGGCCATTGCTGCCGCAATGGCCTGCTGGTCTTCGGCTCGCTGGAGTCTGTTTGCGGCCGATGATCTGGCCTGGAATCTGGGTGACACGCCGGCTCCTGTGGCGATCGAAGGTGTGGTTGTTGAGCCGCCGCAACTGCTTGTCGGTGCTTCCCCGTCGCCGCGGCTGGCGGGGCCGGCTCCGCCTCCCGCGACAGGATGCCTCGTTGCCGTGCGCAGAGTGCGGGATGGTGCGGCGTGGCGGCAGGCGAGCGGTCGGGCCATGCTCTACACCGTGGGGCCAACGCCGCAGGTTGGCGTCGGCGATCGGGTGCGGGTGTTTGGCCGTGGGCTCCGCCCGGGGCCGGCATTGAATCCGGGCGAGGTCGATTCCCGTGAGCAGGCTCGGGCTGATCGCTGCCTGTCGGTGATTCGGGTGCGATCGGCCGACAGTATCCGCGTGATCGAAGCCGCTCATCGGCTGAGCGTTGTGTCGATGATGGCCGACATTCGGGCCCGCGGGCGGGCTGTGCTCGAATCCTGCCTGGCGGAACGACGGGCAGGCCTGGCGGCCACGTTGCTGCTCGGAGAGCGGGCGGCGCTCGATCGTGACGACGCGCAGCTCTTTGCCGTCACCGGCACGATTCACATCCTTTCGATCTCGGGCCTCCACGTCGGGATTCTCGCCTACGCCGTCTGCCGGCTCCTGCGGTTGTTGCCGATCCGCCGACGCTGGACGCTCTTGGGAGCGCTGGTGATCACCGGCTGCTATGTGTTGCTCGTGGGCTCGCGGACGCCCGTGGTGCGGGCCACGATCGTGGTCTGGCTGGCCTGCCTCGCAGCGGGAGCAGGCCGCAAGCCCCAGGGGATGACGGCCCTGGCGGCGGCCCTTGTAGCCGTGCTCATATGGCAGCCCGCCGAACTGTTTCGCGCCGGCGCCCAGCTATCGTTTTTGGCGACGGCCGTCCTAATTACCGTGGCCGATCTGCTTGGCCGCCAGCCCGATGACGACGACCCGATCACCCGCCTCATCGAGCGGAGCCGGGCCCCGCTGGAGCGTCGGCTGCGGCGGTTTGGCACGGAGTTGATCCATCTGTGCATTGCCGGATTTGCCGTGTGGGCGGTAACGGCGCCGATCGTGGCGGCGCGGTTTCACGTGGTGAGCCCGGTTGCCGTACTCGTCAACCCGCTGATCGCGCCGCTGGTGGCGTTGGCAATGGGCTGGGGGTTCCTGTGTCTGGCCACTGCCTGTGTGTCACACACGGTCGCCTTGGCATGTGGGGCGCTGTGTGATGCCACGCTCGCCTGCCTCACGGCTGTGGTCGAGGTGGCCGCGGACTTGCCCTTGGCCTACGCCTGGGTTGCCGGTCCGCCTGACTGGTGGCTGATCGGCTGGTATGCCTGTCTCGTGGCGGCCCTGCTGTGGGTCGCGTGGGATCGCTTGCGGCAGCCGCTGGCGTGGGGGCTCGTGGCTGGCGGGTGGATCATGGTGGGGCTTGTTGGCGGCCTGATTGAAGGGGCGGCGGCGCGGCCGGTGGGGCTGCGTGTGGTCGCCGCGTCGATGGGGCATGGATGTGGGATGGTGGTCCGGAGCCCGGCAGGCCGGTGTTTGGTGTATGACGCCGGCCGCCTCGGTGCGCCAGGGGCGGCGCGGCGAGCAATGGAAGGAGTGCTCTGGGACGAGGGAGTTGGGCACATTCACACGCTCGTAATCTCCCATGCCGATGCCGATCATTTCAACGCCGTTCCCGATCTGATCGAGCGGTTTTCAATCGGTGAGATCGTGGTGTCGGAGCCCTTTCTGCGCCGCGACTCGGCCGCCGTCGGAGAGTTGCTTCTGCTTGCCCGGCAGGCCCGGATTTCGATTCGTACGGTCGCGGCCGGTGATTCCTTTCCGCTCGATGCCACATGTCGAGTACGGGTTTTACACCCCTGGCACCATCACGAATTGGGCCAGCCGACGCCGCGACCCGAGTCCGACAACGAACGAAGCATCGTGATGGCCGTGGACGCCGCCGGCCGGCGGCTGCTTTTGACCGGCGATCTGGAAGGCGAGGCCTTGGCCAGGTTTGTGGCCGCCGGCCCTGATGCGTGTGATGTGCTCGTGGCCCCGCACCATGGAAGCTTTACGAGCCTGCCCCCGGATATCGCTCGCGCCACAGCGCCGGATGTGGTGGTCGTAAGTGGGCCGGGCGGGCGGCGGTGGGAAGACGTGCAGCGGGCCTACGCAACGGCTCGCGACGATGGGATTCCCGCCGCGGTGATCAAGACGGGTGGCTGGGGGGCGCTGCGGATTGACCTGACAACAGAATCGATACGAGCGTCACAGTTCACAGGTGGTCGCTGGCAGGTCATTTCCTTGGCGGTGCCGCGGAGGCGGCACCGCGTAGCTTCACCCGGCCGCCGCGGACGTGG
>JAQBZA010000360.1 GCA_027622795.1 Planctomycetota bacterium
GGCTGGTGGCGACTGCCATGTCCGTTCCGTAAGCGGTCCGGTGCGGAAGGTGCTCGAGCTGACGCGGCTCGACAGGATCCTGATGCGTCCTGCGGGGGATGCGACGGGGCTGCCACGGGCGGCGCAGGCCGCGACGTCCGAACCGCTTCGCGAGAATGCGGGTTGGGGCGAGCCTCGGAGCTTTGACGAGGGCGGCGTGCGGTTTGTCAGCTTGCAACTGCCACCGCCTCAGCCGCTCGTTGGGCGAGTCCTCGGTGCGGCGTCTGTTGTTTCGGGCGGGCCGCAGCGGCATGATCTGCTGAAGCTCGGCCCGGACTCGTTTGCCTTGGGCCTGGCAGCGGTCGCGGACGATGGGGGTATCGTCGACACGGCAGGCGAGGTCGTGGCTGCCTGTGCCGCGGTTTACCACCGTCCGCCGCGGTCGTTTGCCGCAGTCGACTACCTCTTGGGCGAAGGCGACCTCGTGCCCGAGATCAACGTGGTCACGGGTCTGGCCTGGCAGGGCCTGCCGGGTGGCATCGCTGGCATCGAGCCGACGGACGACCGGCCGGCGGTCGCGGTCGACAACCTTGTCGCCGGCCTGCTCAACCATGGCCTGCCTGAGCAGTCACCGGCGGACGCGATCGCGGTCGTGATCACTGCTGAGGTGCATGGCCTCGTGGCTGCCGAGCTGATCCGGCCGCTAGCCGGGGCGACGCCAGACGATCACCCGCTCGTCGGAAGCCGCGCGATCGCCGCGAACTGGCTCTGCTTCTCCCGCGAGCCGGTGCATGCCGGCCGGACCGCGATCATCGTGGGGATCGCCTGGCGGGCCCCCGCCGGGGCCCATGCCGAGCATGCCGCACCGCTCGGCCCCTCCGGTGTCTGCGGCCACTTGCACGCGGTTGTGTTTCCCCACCGGCCCATCCGCCGAGCGGCTCGCGACCTGCCTGCGGTCCTGGCTGATCTGACCGCTTCCGAGCCGCTGGCGGTCGTGCACCTGATGGCCGACGACCGGCCCGTGCTCGGGCTCGGAGTCAGCGAACTCGTCTGCGGCTCCTGCTGGTTCGCGCCACTGTCGCTCTCGGAGGGTCAGGCGTGATCACGCTGCTTTCCACCTGGACGTTTGGCCTGGCCCTGGGCTTCGTGGCGCTCGGCGTGTTTGTGAGCTACAAGCTGTTTTCCTTCCCCGACATCACGACCGACGGCTCGTTTACGCTGGGCGCGGTGGTCACGGCTGTATTGCTGACCGCTGGCTGGGACCCGGTGATTGCCACGGCCGGCGGGATGGTGGCCGGGGCGGCCGCCGGCACGACCACCGGCGTGCTGCATGCCGTGCTCGGCGTCGAACCGCTCTTGGCGGGGATCCTGGTCACGACGGCGCTGGCGAGCGTGAACCTCGTCGTCCTCGGCCGCAGCAACGTGCCGCTTACCGGCATGCCGTCGGTCTTTGATCGCGCCGGTAGCACGCTCGGCCCGGCTGTGGCGGCCCTGACCGGCTGTGATGCTGCCACCGCTGACGAGGCGGCGAGAATGCTCTTCACGCTCGGCTGCCTGGCGATCGCCTGTGGCGTGCTCTACCTATTCTTTCGCACGAGCCTCGGCACGGCGATGCGGGCCGGCGGCGACACGCGATCGATGGCCCGCGCCCTCGGCCGCAACACGGGCCTGCTCACGGTAGCCGGCCTGGCCATCGCCAACGCACTGACGGCACTCGCCGGCGGGCTCGTGGCCCAGTATCAACGGTTTACCGACGTGCAGATGGGGATCGGCATGGTGGTCTGGGGGATGGCCAGCGTGTTCTTGGGCGGGGCGCTCGTGGGGCCGGCTCGGCTCGGTGGGGCGCTCGTGGCCGCCGCGGCCGGAAGTGTCGCCTTCCGGCTGCTTGTGGCCACGGCCCTGCGGGCAGGCCTGCATCCCGACTGGCTCAGGGCCGCCACGGCTGTTGTCGTGCTGGCCGCTCTCGTGGGCCCGCGGCTGCTCTCGGGCGTCCGCACGAGGCAAGGATCCGCTGTCCGCTAGGTCTTCGCCCTATGCTCGCCCTGACCGATGCCACCGTCGCCTTCTCCTCACCTGGCGGGCCACAGGTTCGCGCGGTCGACGGCATCACGCTCGCGCTTCCCGCCGGGCAGTTCGTGGTGGTGGTGGGCACCAACGGCTCAGGCAAGAGCACACTGCTGGGGGCGATTGCCGGCACGGTGCCGCTGGACGTCGGCCGTATCGAACTGGCGGGCCGCAACATCACGCGGTGGAGCGAGCATCGCCGGGCGGCGCTCATCGGCCGCGTGTTTCAGGACCCGCGCGCCGGCACGGCCGGGAGCCTCTCGGTGCTTGAGAACATCGCCGTAGCGGCCCGACGCGGTCTGCCGGCAGGACTCGGCTGGGCGACCACGCGGAGCCGTCGCCGGGAGGCGGGCGAGCGGCTCGGCAGGATCGCGGCCGGCCTCGAGACGCGGCTCGACCAGCCGATCGGCTCGCTCTCCGGTGGCCAGAGGCAGATCGTAACCCTGCTGATGGCGACCTGGCGGCGGCCGGAGCTGCTCCTGCTCGACGAGCACACCGCAGCCCTCGATCCGGCTGCCGCCGACCGTGTCGTCCAGGCCACCGCCGGCATCATCCGCTCGGAGTCGCTTACAGCCCTGATGGTGACCCACTCGCTCGTGCAGGCTGCGTCGCTCGGCGACCGGCTGCTGCTCATGCACCGCGGCCGGATCGCACTCGATGTCGAGGGGCCTGCCAAGCGTCGGCTCACCGCCGAGGCCATCGCCGACCGCTTCGATCGTCTCAGGCGGGCCGACCAGCTCGACGATGCCGCCGCCCGCACGCTCGCCGCACGATACTGTTAAACAGGAGTGATGCGGCGTTCGTAAGGTGGATCGCAGAGATGAACTTGCTCGCGAGACAATCTCCCGGTTTAAGTTTCACCGCCCCACGTTAGGCAGGACTGCAAAGCAGTGATGAACCCGAGTACTTCGTCCGTCGCCGCCTTCCTACGCCGTTGCCTGCCGACGGTCGCCTTGCTTGCCGGGGCCTCGGCCTTGCTGCTCGTCACTGACCAGGCTGGGGCACGGCGGAGCGTTCCAGCGGTGGCTGTGCTCAAACAGGTGAGTACGCCCGTGCTCGATGACGCCGTCACGGGCATGCTCGAGGGCCTCGCCGAGAAGGGCTGGCGGGATGGCGAGACGGTCACAATCCGGCAGTTCAACGCCGAAGGAGATATGGCGCAGGCCAACGCCATCGCCCGCGAGATCACCGGTGGCGGCTTCGACATGGTGCTGACCTCGAGCACGCCGTCGCTCCAGGCTGTGGCCACGGCCAACGAGCGGGGCCGCGTGATGCACGTCTTCGCCGCCGTGGCCGATCCCTTCTCGGCCGGTGTCGGCCTCGATCGTGACAACCCGCTCGTGCACCCGCGGCATCTTGTGGGCTACGGCAGCCTGGCGCCCGTGGATACGACCTTCGGTATTCTGCAGCGGATCAACCCACGGCTCAGGCGAGTTGGCGTGGCCCACAACCCCTCGGAGAGCAACTCCCGCCGATTCATGGAGCTTGCCCGCACCTCCTGCAGGTCGCGGGGGATCGAGCTGTTCGAAGCGGCCGTCGAAAACTCCTCGGGGGTGGTCGAGGCCGTGCAGGCAACGATCGCGCGGGGGGCCGAGGCGATCTTCATCCCTGGTGACACGACCGTGGCGAGTGTCTGCGACTCGGTCGTGGCCGTGGCAGGCAGGGTAGGCGTGCCGGTCTTTACGCTGGTGCCTGGCAAGCCCGACCGCGGCACGCTCTTCGACGTCGGCTTCGATTTCCGCGACGTGGGGCTGCTGGCGGGTCGGCGAGCGGG
>JAQBZA010000361.1 GCA_027622795.1 Planctomycetota bacterium
CTTGCCGATGCCTATGCCGCGATGGATCTGTTTGCCTTTGCCTCGCTCTCGGAAACCCAGGGCCTCGTGCTGGCCGAGGCGATGGCGGCCGGCACGCCCGTCGTGGCGATCGACGCGCCGGGGGCCCCGACGTGGTGGTGGATGGCGTCAACGGTCGGCTTCTCACCGCGGCCGACGAAGCGGCCTTCGCAACAACCGTCGAGGAAATGCTCCGCCTGCCCTCTGAGCGGCGGGAATACTTTCGGCGGGAGGCATGGGCCGCGGCCGAGTCGCTCGCGATGCCGGTCTGCGCGGCGCGGGTGCTGGAGCTCTATGCGGGGCTGCTTGGCCGGGGGCACCGCGGGGCGACGCACGACCCATCGCTGTGGGCGGCGGCCCTCCGGCGGCTGGATGAGGAGTGGATGCTTGTGACGGGAAAAGGAGCCGCATTGTTCCGCTTGTCGTGACACGAGTGATCCGTCGCAGCATGCCGCTTTTTGCAAAAAAGTGTTGCGATTTGCAGGGTTGGCAACTGATTGCCGTGGTTGTTACGGATACGACTTTGCCCCATCCCGCCCCGATCACGTGGTTCTGAGAAACTGGCTGCCTTTGGCACACCACGTGCATCGTTTTGGCATGTGTCTGGTAGAAGTCGGAATCACAGGCCAGGGAGAACAGCCATGTCCACCACGTCGTCATCCCTCAGGCAGTTCGCCGACCCATCTGATGAAGAGCTGTTTCGCCGGTTTCGCGACGGCCGCGACGATCGGGCCTTTGCCACTCTTGTCTACCGATACGAGCAGCCGCTCTTTGCCTACCTGCGGCGACTCCTGCACAGCGACCAGTTAGCCGAAGACGTCTTCCAGAGCACCTTTCTTCGGGTCCACATGAAGCGGCAGAGTTTTGATGTCTCCCGCCGTTTTCAGCCGTGGCTTTATGCGATTGCCACCCGACAGGCGATCGACGCAATCCGTCGGGAAAAACGACATCGCCGCAAGGCAGCCCTGCCAGCCGCTGCGGGACCTGTCGCTGATCTCATGCTCGATGATGTGCCGGCCGCTGATTCGACGCCCGTGGAGCAGGTGCAAAACCGTGAGGAGTGGCAGCGGGTGCGGGCGGCGGTGGGGCGGCTGTCGGCCGTGCAGCAGCGAGCGGTGCAGCTTGTCTACGGAGAGGGACTTGCCTACCGGGAGGCGGCGGGAGTGCTTGGTGTGCCGGTGGGGACGGTGAAGAGCCGTGTGCATTCTGCGATCTTGGCCCTTGGGGGAAGCTGGGCGTGAGCCTCCGCGAGTTTTTGCGAGCTCTTTGGTGACGCGGGTGGACGCTCGAGTCCTGCGGGGTGAGGGGCTGCCCATGCCCCGTCGCCGGACGTTCGCTGGGCCCATCCTGGGCTCCGCTCACTCCCTGATGGCTGCGCTCTCGGCATCCTGCCTTCGCTTGCCCTCAAGGCCGGCTCTCAAGGCATGGGCAGCCCCTCACCGGCACGCTGGGAGGGAGGATCCATGCGACCAACTGTCCGCGGTGCTGGAGACGGCGGACAACGCTGGCCGTGTAACCGTAAAGAGGAGCGCTACAATGGAATCGGGCGGAGGTCGCACACATGGCGGTTCGAAATACAAATCGAGTGCGGGCTGAGGATGCTGCAGCAGTGCGGCAGCCGGCGGGGTGGCGGGTCTGGTTTCCTGGGCTCGAGAATGACTACCTCACGCTTCGCGAGGTGTTGGCGACGCTGCCGGCCGCGCCACCGGCGGCGATACCGTGGGTGGTGCGGCTCTTTGAGAATCCGCAGGGCTGGCTGCGGCTCCATGGCGCGGTCGATCTTGCCACTCACGACCGGATTCATGTCGTGCTCGGGCGTGGCCTGCTTGCCCAGGATGAGGCCTTTGTAATCGGCTTCACGATGGGGAGCACGAAGGCTGTGTCACGGCTCGAGCGGTGGTTTTTCAAGTGTGCCGTGTCGCACCTCTATCCCGATCCCTATCGCATCCCGTGGCCGATCCTCGCTGCCTACGATCTGGGGCTGGAGGCGGGGCGGGAGATGGGGGCCTGCGACATTCATCGCGGTCTGGGGGATGAGATGCTTGACCGGCCGCTGGGCGAGGTGCGGCGGCGGCTCGGGATCGACACCCGGCGGCTCCGACAGTTTTATGCCCGCGAGCGGGAGGCCTTGCCTGAGTCGGCCGCCAGCAAACGACTTCCTGCGACGGCTGAAAATGGCCTCCGTGGCTGAACTGGAAATCAGCCGGTCACGAATTAGGCTCGTGAAGCGAGGGCGTGTCTGCCCTGCTCGACCTCTGACGATCTTGGAATGGTGTCTGCATGATTCGCTCAGGCCTGCGTTGTCTCGTTGTTTGGATGGTTGCCTTGTTCGTCAGCCCGGCACTGGCTGCTGATACTCCGGCCAAGCTGACTGCTCCTGAGAAGAATGCCACCCAAAACTTTGACCCGTCGCTCATCTACCGCTACGACCCAATCACCGAAGCTTTCAGCCCGATCGACCGCGCAAAGCTCAAGCCCTTCCATATATACTATCGGTTTAGCCCGATGCTCAATCGGTGGGCGTGGAGCAAGACGGCCCCCGATGGTCGGCTCGAATTCGCGATGGGGCCGGGGTCGGTGCAATCGGCGTTTCTCTTTGATCTCACCGCCACCATGGAGGAGCGGATGCGGGTACTCGAGGAGCGGGCGCCGGAGTTGGCCCGCATGTATGCGGTGCAGGGGGCTCGTGCATCGATGATCCTCGGGGCAGATGGAAAATGGATACTGCATGGCCTGCAGTCGGTGGGCCATGTCTTCGATCTCGAGACAGGCCGCCGCTGGGAGTGGCATGGGGACCATCGGGCCGAAGTGGTTCATGTCGGCGGCAACGCCTGGCGACTGGAAAACGACCGCTACGTGTCGGCCTATGGCACCTGCGATGTCTGCCAGTAAACCGCCTTACATCCACTGGCGTTGATCGCCGGCGGTGGCGGGGCGTTCCGGCACCGGTTCGCCTTCCCGCTCGATCTGCAAGAGCAGGGCGTCACGCCGCTCGATCGCTTCGGTGAGCGAACGGGTCTTCAGTGACCGCCGTATGCGGCGTTTGCGATGGTCGAAGTGGAGCGTGAAGTGCACCCACCACACGCCGTTGTTGTTCCAGAGATGATGCGTCTGGTTGTCGGCATCGATCCGCAGGGAGGGAAACCCGATCCTCATGCTTCACATCCTTTCCATGTCGGGGAAAGGAAGGGCGTTCGCCGGATCCACCGCGGATCCTCCGAAAGCTTCACCGACGGCCGGGCAAACATGCCCGGTGGCCGATGCACATCCTCCCGCCCTGTTGCCAGAGCAGGTCACCACCTTTGCTTTCGCGAGGTTGGGCCGGGCGACCACGAGGGCCTCCCGCTATCGAGACGGATGTACCTTCCGCTCATAGTATAGCCTGCGTGTCGGCAAGCAGCCAGCTTCGTGACAGTGCTGGATGCTGGTGGGGCCGGCCTACTTGGCCCTGTTTTTGGCCTGGCCCTTGGTTGGGTCGTAAGCGGGGTTGGGTGCGGGGAACTGGGCATTAACGGCAGCCAGCCACGAGTCGAGCTTCTGCTTGAGTTCCGCGGCTCTCTCCGGCTGGCTTGCCGCCAGATCGGTTGCCTCGCCGACGTCGGTGGCGAGGTTGTAGAGTTCGTTGCGGCCATCTTCATAAAAATGGACGAGTCGCCAGTCGCCGGCACGAATGGCGCTGTAGGGGGTTGCTCCGCCAGGATGATAGTGGGGATAGTGCCAGTAGAGTGCATCGCGATCGAGGGGCTTCCCGGCGAAGACCGGCGCGAGGCTTCTCCCGTCCATCGGCTGGTCGGG
>JAQBZA010000362.1 GCA_027622795.1 Planctomycetota bacterium
TGAAGATGCGGGTGATGACCTCACCGATCCTGCTGGCCGCCTATGGTGCCTACGGCGCGAGCACCACGCCGATGCCCTATGCCGAGGTCTACAGCGGCCTGCAGCTCAACATGATCGACGGCCAGGTCAATCCAGTCTTTGCGATCGAGCGGCAGAAGTTTCACGAGGTGACCGAGTGGCTGGTCTTCCCCGGGCATGCGGCGTTTGTCACCTCGGCGGTAGCCAACCGGTCGTTTCTTGATGGGCTCTCCGCCGACCGCCGCGAGCTTGTACGGGAGGTGGTGCGAGAACTCGCGCCCTGGATCTTCACAGTGCAGACTGATCTCGAATCACGTCGGCTCGCCGACATCCTCCGCGACAAAAAGCGACAGCGGCAGCTGCTCCATGTCTGTGGAGATGTCGAAGCCCTGCTGGCCGCCTTTTCGCCGGAGGATCGGCGAGAGCTGGTCGATGACAATCCCTTCGTGACCTTTGAACCGCCCCTCACCGCCGCGGAGGTCGCCGCCTTTCGGAAAGCCAGTCGCGACGTGCAAGACGCGTTTCTCCGCATCGGCGGCCCACAGGCCCGCCAGGTACTCGACCTGTTGCTGACTACCGCGCGAACGGACTGACCTCGTCGGCCGCATCGCCAAACCCGATCCCGAGCGCCCGGGCCGCCTGCACCGCCGATCCCTGCGGATCGACCGTCGAGAGCGACTTCACCGCCTCAGCGATCGGCACGCTCCCGATCTCTGGCGGCTGAAAGCAGACCATCCGGCCAAACTCGCGGCGGTGCACGAGCTTCACGGCATGTGCTCCCAGTTCCGTGGCCAGCACGCGATCAAACGTAGTGGGATCACCGCCCCGCTGCAGGTGACCGAGCACGACCGCCCGCGTCTCCCGATCGAGCCGCTTCGCCACTTCGTCGGCGATCACCTGCCCGATGCCACCGAGCCTGACCTGGCCGCGGGCCGTATTCTGGGCGATCACCAGATCGCCCGACGGCAGTGTCGCCCCTTCGGCCACCACAATCAGCGTGAATCGTCGCCCCATCGCCTCTCGCTCAAGCACCTTGCGGCAGACGTAGTCAAAACTCCACGGAATCTCCGGTATCAGGATCACGTCGCCCCCGCCCGCGATCCCCGCATGAAGCGCGATCCAGCCGGTATTCCGACCCATCACCTCCAGCACCATGATCCGTTCGTGGCTGGCGGCGGTGGTCCGCAGTTTGTCGAGGGCGTCGGTCGCGGTGGCCACGGCCGAGTCGAAGCCGAACGTAAAGGCGGTGGCCCGCAGGTCGTTGTCGATCGTCTTCGGCACGCCGACCACTGGCATGCCATGCTCGAAAAATTCCTGCGCCATCGTCAGCGAGCCATCACCGCCAATTACGATCAGGCCGCTCACCGAGAGGTCGCGGAGCGTGGCCGCCGCCTCATCGAGGAGCGCGGGATCGACCGCCACCCGCTGATCGGTGCCCACCTTGGCGGCAAACCGGCCGCGATTGCTCGAGCCGAGGATCGTGCCCCCTTCGGCGAGGATGTCGGCGGTGTTTCGCGCGTCGAGCGGCATGGTCGAGACCGGGTTGACCAGCCCCTCAAACCCCCGCAGGAAGCCGAGACTTTCGTAGCCGAGCCGTTCGGCAGTCTTCACGGCGGCGCGGATCACGGCGTTGAGGCCGGGGCAGTCGCCGCCGCTGGTCAGCATCCCGATGCGAGGTTTCGAAGTCGCCATCGGGAGTGAGTCTACCCGGTCGCCGGCCGTAAGCTCGCCCCGCACTCCTCGTGGCGGGTATTTCGAGGGTAGACTCCGAGCATGCTCGAATCAGCAACCGCTCCCGCCATCGACCTGGCCGCTCGTGATCGTCATGTCCGGCTGCGGACCAATACCGCGACTCCGGCCGAGCGGCTGGCCGCGATGCGGGATTTGATCGAGCGATCATGGGCCATGCTCCGGCGGAATCCGGAGGCACTCGCCCATTTCCGGAGCCGGAATTACCGGGCGCGGGCCGTTTCGATCCCCGGCGGACAGGCGCGGCATGGCACCTGACTTTCGGGTTTTCGAGGTCCTCGCCAGGCACGGTGTGCCCTTTCTGATCATCGGCGGACACGCGGTCAGTTTTCATGGCTACGTGCGGGCCACAGAAGACACCGACCTGCTCTGGGTGCGCTCGCCGGAAGCCGAGCGGGGCTTGCTTGCCGCGCTCGAGGAGTTGCATGCCGAATACATCGGCACAGAGATCGATCCGGCGACCGGCATTGAGCGGACATATCCTGTCACGGCGGCGTTTATTCGCTCGCAGTCGCTGATGATGCTCTGCACCACCGCGGGATTCCTCGATCTCTTCGACTACGTGCCGGGCTATCCGGAGCAGGCCGTGGCCGAGCTGTTCGAATCGTGCCGCGTGGCCGAGGGCCTGCGGTTTGTCTCACTCGAATGGCTGCGGCGGCTAAAGACTGCCGCTGGGCGACCCAAGGATCTTCTCGATCTCGAGAATCTTCCTCCGGCGTGAGACTGCGGCAAGAGTTTTCACACTGCCGTTGACCGGCCGCTCGATCACCCGCCCCCGCGACGAAGCCGGGCAAACAGCTGGCGGTAGTCGCCCGGCCGCACCGCAAAGATGCCCCGCCGGCCGACCGACGGATGGTCGAGGAGATCTTCCTCGATCACGATCATGTCGGAGTCGTCGGCTTCCGTGGCCGTATCGCCGGCGGTAGCCGCCGGGGCCTCGTCGGCTACCGGAGCAGCCGGCTCCCGCTCGAAGCAATCCAGTTCCTTGGCCATCGCTGTTCCCTCCCGGCTGGCGACGTGTTGGTGACTCTGAAAGTCATCCGGCCCCGCCATCAACACTCGTTCGATCCGCCGCTCACCGTCGAAAAATTCCTCAAACGGGTCACTCGACGGATCGAACACAAGCTCAACATCAGGCCCATCAATCGGGTCGGTCTCATGGCTGCTCCCCTCCGCAGCAGCCTCGTGAGACATTGCCTCAATCACGGTATCGTCGTCGCACGGGTCGGCGATCCCCTCGTGACAAAACGCGGCGTCAAAGTCGCCGAACTCGATCATGCCCACCCCGCCGCCGGCGTCGAGCGGCTCCAGAGGACTTCCCGGCGACAGCTCAGGCAATCCACCAAACTCCATGGCCGAGCCGTCGAGTGTCTCTGGTGCGGCGGCGGCCTCTCGGCACCGCTCTGGCAGGGAAACCGCCTCGGCATGGGCCAGCGCCGCCGGCGTGGGCAGCCGCTGGATGTCTCGCCAGGCGGCGGCAATATCGGCGGCCGTGGCCATTTCCCGGCCGGCTGCGGCCGCGACCACGAGAGCCTGGTCGCAGAGTTGGTTGATCAGCCGGGGCACACCGTCACATACAGAATAGATAACGTCGTCGCAGCCCGCCTCGAAGAGCGCCTCCCATTCCTGGCCGGCAGCCCGGGCCTGGGTCCGCAGGTATTGAACTGTCTCGGCGTGGTCGAGCGGCTCGAGGTAATGCCGGGTGGCGATTCGCTGGGCGATCGTTTCCATCTTCGGAGCCCCGAGCATCTCTTCCAGTTCACAGGTGCCGGCCACCGCGATATGCACTGCCGGCAAGGGGGTGGGCACGGTCGTGAGGAGCCGCAATTCTTCGATGAGCCGCGTCGGGAGCGTGTGGGCCTCATCGACCAGGATCACGAGGCCCGACCCGGTCGCGGCCAGCCCCCGAATCCGCTCCACAATGTTGATCCGCAACTCCCCCTCGTCGAGGCCGCGGTAGGGCTCGCCGATGTCGGCCAGCACGGCCTGCCACAACGCCCGACGGGTGCAGATCCGCGCTCCCGAGAGGAGTG
>JAQBZA010000363.1 GCA_027622795.1 Planctomycetota bacterium
CATCGCTTCGGCACACCGCCGGCCGCTGGCGAGAGCGCCGTTGATGGAGGCCGATGTGCAATGGTCGCCACAGATAAACAGACCGTCGGTGAGTTTCGGAGTGGAAGAGCGTTCGCGGCGGGCGGCGGGCGACTCGTCAGGGAGTGCGTGGGGCACAACGACGGTTTGAAGATGCTGCCAGCCGCGTGGCCCATCACCAAACCAGCCGCATGCCTGGCGACGAATCGCGTCGGCCAACTCAGCCTCACTTCCCGGCCAGTCCTGCCGCACCGACACCGTGACGAGGCTCAGACCTTCCGGCGCGTAGCCCGGCACGACGTCCGACGGCACGGTCAAATTGTCGATCGGCCCGTCGGTTTCAGCGCTCACCACGAGCGTGGGGCTGGCCAGCGGTGAGCGAGTGGCGGCGAAGGCGACGAGTCGCGTCGATTTCTCCGGCCTCCGCAGGAGCGATCCTCGCAACGAGTCGGGTAGGATCCGGGCCGCCGCCGGCCCCTCCGTCGCCACGACCACGTTCGTTCCGGTGAGTTCCTCGCCATCATCGAGCCACACCCGGCCCGGTTCAACCCGGGCCACGCGAGCAAGAAGCCGCACGACACCGGTTGGCAGCGCGGCCGCCATCTGCTGGGGAATCGCCGCCATGCCACCCCGAGGCAGGCAGGCGCGGCCGAGCGAAAACATCGCGAAGTCAAAAAGAAACACCGGCGCCGCCGTCTCGAGCTTTCGCTCAAGAAATACCCCGCCAAAAAACGGCACGAAGAACCGCCGCACGAAGGCGTCGGAAAAGCCACGCGCCGCTAACTCCTCGCGCGTCGTCACCTCATGCGGCGCCGAAGCAGCATCCGGATCGAGTGCGGCAGACTTGAAGCGACGAATCGCCTCCGCCCGCAACCGCGCCGTCCGCAGCCCATCAGCGATCCCCACGCTGCCATCGAGCACCGAACCCAGTGCCGCCAACGGCCGTCGCCAGGGATCACTCACCCGCCTCAGCCGCCCCTGCTCTGCCACGATCGCTCCGGGCTCAAAGCAACCGAGTTCCAGTGACTCCAGATCAAGCTGCCGCCTGCCCTCCGGGTAGGCGTCGTTATAAACCTGAAAGCCCCGATCGATCCGAAACCCATTGACCTCATCGGTCGCCACCCGTCCCCCAGCCCGATCAGCCGCCTCGAGCACCACCACCCGCCGCCCAGCCCGCACCATCTCCCGCGCACAGGCCAACCCCGCCAGTCCAGCCCCAACAATGATTACGTCGTGTTGCATCACACAGAATATGTATCGAGCGCAGCTGTTACGAGAATCAATCCGCTGCCAGAAGACAACTCACCCCCCCGATGCTGAGCGACGGAATCGGCGAAAGCGTGAGTAGCTGCCCTTGCCCCTGATCGGTCCGTGAGGGGCTGCCCATGCCCCGCGAGCCGGCGTTGGCAGCAAGCGGAGGCATGGATGCCGAAGCGTAGCTGGCATCGAGTGAGCGAAGCCCAGGATGGGCGCAGCGAACGTCCGGCGACGGGGCATGGGCAGCCCCGAACCGTTCCGGCGACAATGCGTGTTGGTTTACCGGAATCATCGACCAGCAGCTCACAGCGGCCGCACCACCGACTGGCTCCGCCAATAGTCAAAGAGCGTCTCGATCGAGTTCACCCCACCACCGACGCCACTCTTGTTCACCCCGCCGTAGGGTACACCCCGCGGAAAGAGGTTGTGGGCATTGATCCAGCTGTTTCCCGCCACCATCGATTCGGCCACCCGGGCGGCCCGGCCGAGGTCGCTTGTCCAGACGCTGTTGGCGAGGCCGTAGTCGGTGGCGTTAGCCATTGCCACGGCCTGGTCTTCATTGTCGAACGTCGCGATGTAGGCCACCGGGCCAAAGATCTCTTCGCGGGCGGCGACATTGTCCAGCGAGCCGGCCAGGAGCGCCGGCTTCACATAGAAGCCCTCCTTACCCGGCACGTCGGCAGGGCCGCCGGGGAGCACGGCCTCGGCTCCCTCCTGCTGCCCCTTCTCGAGGTAGGAGAGCACCCGGGCCCGCTGCTTGGCATTGACGACGGGCCCCATCATCGAGCCGCCAGCCAGCTGATAGCCAATCTTCACCTCCTGGAGCCGCGATCGGCATTCGTCGATGAACTGCTTCGCGATGCTCTTGTGGACGAGCCAGCGGGTGGCGTCGCAGCAGACCTGCCCACTGTGGAACGTGATGGCGCCCACGAGCTTGGCCGCGGTGTCGGTGACATCGACGTCATCAAACACGACAGCCGCGCCCTTGCCGCCGAGTTCGAGCTTGACCGGCACGAGGTTGCGTCCGCAGGCCTCGCCGACGAGCCGCCCCACTTCGGGCGAGCCGGTGAAGCTCATCCGGCGGATGCCGGGATTGCCGGAGAGCGCGGCCCCGGCCACGGCACCCGTGCCGAGCACCACGTTGATTACGCCAGCGGGGATGCCGACCTCACGGGCCAGCCGGGCGAGGTAGATTGCCGAGAGTGGTGTATCTTCGGCGGGCTTGATGACGGCGGTGTTGCCTGCGGCCAACGCCGGCGAGACGCCCCAGCCGATGAGCAGGAAGGGAAAATTCCAGGGGAAGATGAAGCCGCAGGCGCCCCACGGGTGCCGCACCGTCCAGGCCTCGTGGTTGGCCACGGCAAGCACATTCCGCCGCTGCACATGACAGGCCATGTCGGTGAAGTAGCGGAGCGTGTCGATAAAATTCTGGACGTCTCCTTCGGCCTGCCAGAGGATCTTGCCGGCATCGAGCGACTCGATCTGGCCGATGATCTTCTTGTGCTTCTCGATGGCGTCGGCGAGCCGATGCAGGTGCACGCCCCGCTCATTGGGAGCCATGGTGGCCCAGCCGCTTGAGCGAAATGCCTCGGTGGCAGCGTGCACCGCTCGGTCGATATCGTCGGCCGAGAGACAGTGAAACTCCGCGATCTCTTCGCCACTGCCGGGATCGAGCGTCTTCATCGTGCCGGCGTTGCCGGCGACGTCTTTGCCACCGATCACGCTCGCCAGGGGCGCACCGGTCAAAAAGGCTTCAACTTCCGGCAACAGCCCCGATGGGGCAGCAACAGTGGCCATGATGAAATTCTCCAATGGCAGGGGACTGGGGGGCTGAAACGTTGTGTTGACGAATCCGTAGTGTTCCCTCGCGGCAGTGCTTTCTGCAACCCCGAGCCCAGTCGGTGGCTTGCGCTCACCCCTCCAATCTTCTATGCTGAGGGTTTCGGAAATTCAGCACGCGGAGCCAGTCAGCCCATCATGGAAGCAGGTATCGTCGGACTGCCGAACGTCGGCAAGAGCACACTCTTCAACGCCCTCACCCAATCCAAGTCGGCCCAAAGCGCGAATTACCCCTTCTGCACCATCGAGCCCAACGAGGGGATGGTGAGCGTGCCCGACGACCGGCTCCAGCGGATCACGAAATACATTCCTCCGCAGAAGGTGATCCCCGCGGCGCTGAAGCTCGTCGACATCGCCGGCATCGTGAAGGGGGCCAGCGAGGGACAAGGGCTGGGCAACAAGTTTCTCTCTCATATTCGCGAAGTCGACGCGATCGTGCAGGTGGTGCGGTGCTTCGAGGATCCCGACGTGATCCATGTGGCCGGCAAGGTCGATCCTGTCGCCGACATGGAGACGATCGAACTGGAGCTGATGCTCGCCGATATCCAGCATCTGGAAAACATGCTGCCGAAGTTGGAGCGGGCGGCGAAGGGGGCCGACAAGGAGGCGAAGCTCAAGGTGGAGGCGATGAAGAAATGCCTCGCGCATCTGAGCGCGGAGAAGCCGCTGCGAACGCTCACCCTC
>JAQBZA010000364.1 GCA_027622795.1 Planctomycetota bacterium
AACCCCGGCACAACGAGGTCGCCCCCAGCCAGTACGAGATCGCGCCCCTCTACGAAAACGCCAACATCGCCACCGATCATCAGCAGTCGATCATGCAGATGCTCACCCGCGTGGCCACGAAGTATGGCATGGCCTGCCTGCTCCATGAGAAGCCGTTCGCCGGCATCAACGGCTCGGGCAAACATGTGAACTGGTCGCTCGGCTGCCGGCTGGGCAACCTGCTCGATCCGGGCGACACGCCGCACGACAACATGCAGTTCCTGGTGTTCTGCGCGGCCGTGATCCGCGGTGTGCATCGCCACGGCGACCTGCTGCGGGCGGTGGTCGCCTCCAGTGCCAACGACCATCGGCTCGGGGCCAACGAGGCCCCGCCGGCGATCATCTCGATCTTTCTCGGCGACCAGCTGACCGACGTCTTCGAGCAGATCGAGCAGGGCAAGCTGACCGGCTCCAAGGCGATCGGCACGCTCACCGTCGGCGTCGATACGCTCCCCGCGCTCCCCAAGCACGCCGGCGACCGCAACCGCACGAGCCCCTTCGCCTTCACGGGCAACAAGTTTGAGTTTCGGGCGGTCGGTTCGAGCCAGTCGATCGCCGGGCCGCTCGTGGCCCTCAATACGATCGTGGCCGAGAGCCTCGACTTCGTGGCGACCGAACTGGAAAAGGCGACCGGCGGCGATCCTGCCCGGCTGCCCGGAGCGGTGGCGACGCTCCTGCAGCGGATCATCACCGATCACAAGGCGGTGATCTTCAATGGCAACGGCTACTCGCAGGAGTGGCACGACGAGGCCCGTCGGCGTGGCCTGCCCAATCTACGATCGTCGCCGGAAGCCCTCGGCGTGCTCCTCGACCCGAAGACGATCGCCCTCTTTGGCACCTACGGCGTGCTCTCCGAGCGGGAGGTCCGCAGCCGCTACGAGATCTACATGGAGCGGTATTGCAAAGACATCCACACCGAGGCCAGTTCGGCCCTCCAGATCGCCAAGACGATGATCCTGCCGGCCGGCTACCGGTATCAGGGTGAACTGGTCGACACCGCCTCCAAGCTCAAGGCGCTCGGCCGCGAGGTGCACATGGGTACGCTCGAAAAGCTGACCCATCTGGTGGGCGACCTGGAGCAGAAGATCGAGGCGCTCGAGGCGGTGGCCGAGCATCATGCCGGTGGCGATGTGGCCGCCGAGGCCCGCCACTCCCATGACACCGTGATCCCGGCGCTGGTGTCGCTTCGCGAGACGGCCGATCAGATCGAGGCGATCCTGCCCGACGACCTGTGGCCGCTCCCCACCTACCGCGAGATGCTGTTCATCAAGTGACCTCGAGCCTTGCCGCGACCATTGCCGCCGAATGCGACCGCCTCGGGCTCACCGTCAGCCCCGACGCCCTGCCGCCGCTGGCTGCCTACGCCGAGCGGCTCTGGGCCTGGAATGAGAAGCTCAACCTCACGCGGCATACCGACGCCGCCACGTTCGTGACCCGCGACGTGGCCGACGTGGTGGCCATCGCGCCGCATCTGGCCGTGGGGGAACGGGTGCTCGATGTCGGCACCGGCGGCGGCGTGCCGGGCGTCGTGCTGGCGATCCTGCGGCCCGATCTGCATGTGGAGCTCTGCGACAGCGTCGGCAAGAAGGCGCGGGCCGTGCGGGCGATCGGCGAAGAGATCGGCCTGCCGCTGCCGGTGCACGAGGCGGCCGGTCAGGCGGTGGTCGCGAAACGGCCGGGCGCCTTCGACACGCTCGTGATCCGCGCGGTGGCGCCGCTGGTAAAGCTCCTCGGCTGGTTCGAGCCGGTCGCTCACACCTATGGGCGGTTGCTCGTGATCAAAGGCCCGCGGTGGGAAGAGGAAAAGGGGGAGGCCCGCCACCGAGGCTTTGTGAAGAAGGTCCGCATCCGTCGGCTGGCCGCCTGGCCGCTTCCGGGCGGCGACAACGAGAGCGTGCTCCTCGAAATCAAACCACGGTGAGGAGCACAGGCTTCAGCCTGTCACAAATTCATCCCCAAAAATCCCCCCGCGGCATCGCTGTCGGCCTGCTCCTTGGCCAGCCGCTCAAGCGCCCGCGAAAGATCGCCCGCAGCGATGTAGCGATCAAACTCGACCTCCACCGCATGCTTCGCTGAGAGGGCCAGCCACTCCACAGCTGGCTGGGTGAGCCAGTCGCAGGTCTCGGTGTCGAGCCGGATGTCGAGATCGCTGCCCACCGTCTTGGCATCGGCGTCGTCGGTGATCACCGTTCCCTCCACCGCAAACCGCACCCAGCCGGAGTCGGGATCGTTAGTCAGCCGAAACATGCAGGCGGCATTGGTGAGGTAATAGGTGTTTCGCATCCCATGCCGGGCAATCGCCTGCTGAAACCGTTCGAGGCGGGCCCGATAGCCGGGCGACGCATCGAGTGGAATATCGAGCCGGGGTACACTGCGGAGCGGCGTACAATCAAATTCGATCGCTACGGCCGGTGGTGCATTGGAAGTGCTCATGCGACATCGAGTCTACCTGACCGTGTGCTGGCTGGCTGCGCTCATCACATCGCCCCCAGTGCTTGCTACCGAAGCCGCCCCCGCCCTTTGCCGCGTGCAGGAGACACAACGGCATATGGGCGTGGCTTGGACCATTACGGTCTACACTGCCGATCACGATCAGGGCCTGAGGGCCGTCGGCTTGGCGCACTACGAGATCGCCAGGCTTGAGAGCATTCTCTCCGACTACGATCCCGAGAGCGAACTTTCTCAGCTTTCAGCCCAGGCGCCCACCCGCGAACCGGTGCCGGTGAGCGACGACCTGTGGCAGGTGCTCGACCGGGCCGTCACCTGGCGAGAGGCCAGCGGCGGGGCCTTCGATCCGACGATTGGCCCGCTCACAAAGCTCTGGCGGCAGGCACGGCGGTCGGGCGTGATGCCACGACCAGAAAGACTCGCCGCCGCCCGGGCTGCGGTGGGCCCCGACACCCTGAAGCTTCATCCCACCACCAGGGCTGTGGCGCTGGCATCCTGGGGGATGCGGCTCGACCTCGGTGGCATCGGCATGGGCGTGGCCATCGACCGGGCCGTGGCGACGCTGCGGGAGCAGGGCATCGCGTCGGGAATGATCGATGCCTCGGGCGATATTGCCGTGATTGGCACGCCCCCGGATCGTGAGGGCTGGCGGGTGGCGGTCGCAGCGCTTGGAAAAACGGCCGACGATGCCAGCGAACTGCTCCTGCGAGACGCCGCGGTCACGACCTCGGGCGATGCCTTTCAGTCGGTCACGATTGATGGCGTCCGCTACAGCCACATTGTCGATCCCCGCACCGGCCTCGGTGTGAAGGGGCCCGCCGCCGTCACGGTGATCGCCCGAGATTGCACGACCGCCGATGCCCTCGCCACAGCAGCAAGCGTGCTCGGCGCCACCGCCGGCATGCGGCTGGTGGCGGCCACGCCCGGTGCCTCGGCTCGGTTTGTGTGGGAAGAGGCCGACGGCACGCGGCAGGAGCGGTGCTCGCCAGGCTGGGCACACTGCTCAGCCTCAGCAGAGTGACACTCGCCGCCGCCCCAAATTTCCCAGGCCACCACCGGCGGGGATGACTTTGACGGTTCTTCCAAGTTTGCGGGCAGGAACGGTCGATAGCAGGGGAGCCGTCGCTGCGCCCTAGTGCATGCGAGGCAGACGCAGCGTCGGGGGGCACTGCGTCGGGCTGGGTCGCCCCTGCGACTCAATGCCCCTTGGGCGCAGCGGCGGTGATTTGAAGACCACACCGCCAACCACCGACCGACACCACGAGATCGCCTCCCCCGTGCCACGTTCGCTCCGCACCCTCTGGGTA
>JAQBZA010000365.1 GCA_027622795.1 Planctomycetota bacterium
ATGGGCAGAGCGGCGAGTGGACGGGGGGAGTGATCGCCCGTACACTACTTGCGGGATGCCGCCCCCCGCCAGCAGGCCCCTCGGAGCGCAGCGATCCAGGCCGCTGCCGCTTCCGGTGCTCACGCCCGAGAAACCGGAATCGTTCTGTTGGCCGTCCTATCCTTTTTGCAGACCGTCGGCGATGCGCGGTCGGTTCTTACGCATACGAGATCTGCGTCCCGAATGTGGAGCCATTACGGGTAGCAACGCTTGCTACCCGTGGCTGGCGTGGATCCGCTTGAGGGCGGAGTAGAGCTCGGGCTCGCGGGCCAGGCCTAAGAGCGTATGCGACGCAACATACGCAATCGAGATCTCGAGCAGGCAGGAATACGCGCCGGTGATCTCCACCGCCATGATCATCGCTGTCAGCGGCGTGCGAAACAGCGCACCGATGCTCGCCGCCATGCCGGCCACCAGACAGACCGCATGAAAATCGGGCTCGACCGTGCCGACCGCCGCCACAAACCCATCGGCGAAGACATGCCCCGACAGCACGCCGAAGAGGAGCGCCGGCACGATCAGCCCACCAGGCGCACCGGTGGCATAGCTCACCGCCGTGAGTGGAATCCGCGCCGCCAAGGCCGCCGCAGCCACCGCCAGCGGGAGCGTGCCGGCGATCGAGGTGGCAAACAGCTCATGGCCGATGCCGAGCAGCTGCGGCCACTCCAGCAGCACCACCCCGAGCAGCCCGCCCCAGGCTCCCGTCGCCGCAATCGCCGCGGCATTGCTGCGGGCCCGCGCATGAAACCATCGCGCACAGACCAGCAGCAGCCTCTGAAACACGAGCGCCACGAGCCCCGCCCACAGGCCGACCAGCGCGAAGGTGGGCAGCTCCGTCCATTCGCGGAACCCATCGATCAGGATCGGCAGCTCGAGCACCGGGCCGTGAAACATCCGACAGACCCAGTCGGCAATGCCACAGACCAGGATCGTTTCAAAGGCGTTGCGGGTGGTGAACGGCTGGCCGAGCAGCTCAAACGAGAAGACGACTCCGGAGAGCGGCGCGTTGAAGGCCGCCGCGATGCCGGCCGCTGCCCCCTGATAAAGCGACCGCTGACGATAAAAGAGCCGCGGCCCATACCGCCGCAGAAGCCGCGCCGATCTGCACGCTTGGCCCTTCGCGACCCAGCGGCATGCCGGAGGCGAGGCCGCAAAAGCCGGCCACAAACTTCACCCACATGATCCGCAGGGCGCGGATCGGGCCGGGCGACCGCTGGGCTTCGAGCACTGCCGCGATGCCACTCCCTTCGGCCTCCGGTGCCACCTTCCGCACCAGCGCCACCGACGCCGCCGCGAGCAGGCCGCAGGCCAGCACGATGCCCGCCTCGGCCAGCAGGCTGTGGCTGTCGGCGAGCACGGCCAGCTCGGCGCGGGTCTCCTCGGCAAGATTCATGACGGCGTGAAACGCCACCGCGACCCCGCCAGCAAACAGACCGATCAGGATCGTGCCGAGCTGCTCGCTGAGCGATGGCAGGTCATCATCGGAAACGGGGCGCGGACGAAGCATCGCCGCCGATGATCACGATTTTCACTACCACTGTCACCAGCAGTTTCTCAAGTCATCATCACCGCGCTGGCGCGCGGCCTCACATCGAGGCGGCGGCGGCAGCTTCGAGTGCCCGCATGCACTCCATCACGGCATCATGGTGGCGGGCGATGCGACCATGGGCATTTTCATGGTGGCAGAAGGCGGCCTCCTGCTTGCGGTGGCGGCGGATCACGGCCTCATCGGGCGGCATCAGCGGCCCGCCCGCCTCACCATCCAGCAGACACTCGTGGCTGGCCACCGCCTCCTCGATCCGGCCAAAGTCGATGGCATGTTCGTCGAGGCAACGGCCGTGTTCCTCGATGGCGTGCTGCAGTTCGGCCAGCCGCATGATGGCGGCGCGATGCTCGGCCTCCCAGCGGTGGATGTCGGTTCGCCACTGGGCCAAGGACGAAAGCCACCGCTCGTGGTCGGCCTTCATGATGGTGGCGGTCGCGGCCCCGGCGGCCTTCGTGGTGGAATCACTCATGGCGGGAATCTCCGGCAGGGATGAATGGGGAGCCGTCCCTGCAGAAACCCGCGCCGTCGCTGGCCCGGACGCGGAATCTTTCGCAGCAGCGCACAGAAGATCAAGCGCTGATCCGTAGGCGGAAAGCTAAAACTGAAAGATCACATCGCAGCCGGCGTAAAACTGGCCGTATTGACTGCCCCCCGCGCCGATCTCCTGGCCGAGCGGCTTGCCGTAGGGGAGCGGCGTCGACGACGTGTTGGGGGAAAACCAGTCGTATCGCAGCTCCGGCCGAATCACCCAGTTTTCATTCGGGTAGTGATTGAGGCCGAGCGTGAGCTCCCAGAAGCTGCCCGCGAAGCCGCCGGTGTAGTAACCGGGGTTTCCCCTCTCGGCCTGATTCCGCAGCGGTGCGGCGATGATGTAGCCGTTGTTGTCGCGAAAGTACTCCAGCCGCACGCCCCCCATCCACTCCTCGGAAAACTCCCAGAACAGGTATTGGTTGAACGAATACCACTGGGCGAGATCGGCCGGCTGCCCGGCATTGCCCGGCGCGACGTTGGCATTGAACTGCCAGCCATTGTCGTTTTGAAACACGTAGGTGAGCCGGTCGGTGAGCCGATTGGTGTAGACCGTGCTGATCAGCGAACGATTGCCCACCAGCGACCCGGCGGCCGGATCGGTGCCAAGCGGTGTGAGCTCGTTGCCGCTGGTCGCCATGATGGCGAGCGTCTGCGTCTGGTCGGCGTTTTCAAATGTCATGCCGCCGAGGTAGGCGGCGGTGCTGCCGGAGCCGGGATAGTCGCGATTGACGATCGCCCAGTTGCCGCTGGTCGGCATCGGGTCGGTGAAGTTGTTCCAGCCGGAGTGCATGCCGGAGTAGACCGTGACGCCATCGGCCACCTCCCACATCCCGTAGAAGCCGGTGAACGTGAAGGGAGAAAACTGCATCGAGAAGCAGTGGGTGTAGAAGAAGTTGCCCACCGCCGGCACCTGCTCATAGCCGAGGATGCTGTAGAAGTGGCCGAAGCGAAGCGTGAGGTCGCCGTAGGCCAGGTCGGCATAGAGCTGCGGCATCACGAGGCCGTAATCTTTCGTGAAGGCCCACGAGGCGACGTTTTCGATGCCGTAGTCACGATAGGCATAGGCATCGAGGCCACGGGCGGTCGTATAGAAAAAGTCGGTGCCCAGAAGCAGATCGACCCGCAGGCCCCAGTCCCAGTCGCCGGCGGACGTGTCGGCCACCCGCTCATTGACGAGATAGATCTGGTTGACCTGCCCCTGCCAGTTGCGGTCGTTCATCGTGATCGGGCCATTGAACGGGCTGCCCCAGTTGTTGGCCCCGATGCCGGCCTCGATCCAGCCGTAGGTGAAGATATCGCGGGCCTCGAGCCGGAGCGGATGGAGTCGGCGGTCGGGGCCGCTCTGGAAGCCGTTGTCCTCCCAGCTCAGCCGCACATCCTCCGGCGGGATGTCGGAGACCGCGGGAGCCTGGCCCACGGCGCGGTCCGCGATCGCCCCGGCCAGGCCGGCCAGCAGGAGACCCGTCGCTATCCGTTCCAACGCACGCACTGCTGGAACAATCGTTACAGACCGACCAGCGGCATGATCACGATCTGCCGGTTCGGCAGGGTTTATGCAGCTTGCCCGGCCTCCAGAGCGCCAGCCGGCCGACGTGTCTTGCCGGCTCGGGGGCGGCAAAAGTCTCGTCGCCGGGCGAGGATACGC
>JAQBZA010000366.1 GCA_027622795.1 Planctomycetota bacterium
GCCAGGCGGCCCCCTGCCGTGATCTGGGCGTGACGGCCTTCCCGACCGTGATCGTGCTCACGAGCGGTGGCGAAGAAAAGCTGCGGACGGTGGGCCGCCCCGCCACCCACAAGCTCGCCGACGCCCTCGAGGCGACGCTCCGACCCGCGATGGCTGCCCGCCCCAGCCTGCCGCTGAAGTGAGGCCCGCGAGGGTCACGATCTCCCGTTTGCGGTAGCATTGGGGCTATGAGCAAAAAGGATTATCACGCCTATCCCTGGTGGAGTCCACGATTCTGGCATGGCATGCCGCTTGAGGTCTGGCTGCCGCTGGTGGCCAAACACCGGGCCCGGGCGTCGCTGTCGCGGTGGGGGCTGATGGCCACGATCACCACGGCCGCCGGGTTCAATTCGCTGGCCGAGCCCCTCTGCCGGGCCCGCTTCCGTCGGCAGCTCAAGGCGGCCACGCCGACCGATCCGCTGTTCATCATCGGCCACTGGCGGTCGGGCACCACGCTGATGCATGAGATGCTCATGCTCGACGACCGCTACTTCTGCCCCACCACCTACCAGTGCTTCGCCCCCGGCCACTTCCTGCTCACCGAAGGGCTGATCACGTCTGCACTGAGCTGGATCATGCCTGACAAGCGGCCGATGGATAACGTGTCGGCCGGCTGGCACCGCCCCCAGGAAGATGAGTTTGCATTGGCCAACATGGGGGCGCCATCGCCCTACCGCCGGATGGCGTTTCCGGTGACGTCGCCTGCCGCCCCCGAGGCGCTCGATGTGTCGCGATTGCCACCGGAGCAGCTCGCCCGCTGGCGGGAGTCGCTGCACGAGTTCCTCCGGATGCTGGCCGTTCGCGACCCGCGGCAGCCGGTGCTCAAGAGCCCACCGCACACGGCCCGGATGGGGGTGCTCGGGGAGATGTTTCCCGGCGCGAAGTTTCTTCATGTCGTTCGCGATCCGTTTGTGGTCTTCCCGTCGACGCTGCGGCTTTGGCAGTCGCTCCATCATGTGCAGGCCTTGCAGGTCGATCCGGGTGACACGCTCGAGGAATACGTGTATGCCGCCTTCGACGAGATGTATGCCGCCTTCGAACGCGACCGCTCCTCGCTCGGTGCAGAGCGGCTCCACGAGATTCGCTACGAGGATCTCGTGGCCGATCCGGTGGCACGGATGCAGGAGGCCTACGAGCGGCTGGATCTCGGCGACTTTGGCCGCGTTCGCGACCGCTTCGAGGAGCAGGCCCGCGGGATGAAGGACTACAAGACCAACACCTACCGCCACGACCCGCGAATCGTGGCCGCGATCGAGCAACGCTGGCGGCCCTTTATCGATCGCTACGGATATCAGGTGCCGGAGACGGTGCCGCCGCAATCCGGCGCCGCGTCTGCTCCCGCATGAGCTTCACCTTCGGGTCGGCCTGCAGGCTGCGGGCCTCGTCCTGAAACTCCTGCGGCGTCATGCGGATCCGCCGCTCAAACCGCCACCGGGCGGCAGCCCACTGCACCGCCGCCACCACCGCTGCCCCGGCCGCCAGCCCGAACGTAGCCCGCTGCCCGCGGGCAAGAAGCGGCAGCGGATCAGCGGCAGCCGCAAGCCCCTGCCCCGCCGGCTGCGGATCGATCACAAGCGGGGCGAGGGCGTAGCATGCCGCGGCGACGATCGCCGCCAGCGCGAGCGAGTTGGCGACCACTGCCCCGGCCGTACCCAGCGACACGATGCGGGCAAGGCCGGCAAGGGGATTGATGCGCTGGGCTGCCGGCAGGATGCGGGCCGGCCGCCAGGCGATGCCATCGAGCAACACCCGCACCACCAAACCCACGCCGCCACTGGCCAGCACGACCGCCAGGGTGGGCATCACGAGCCGCATCGGAACAACGGCCGGCAGGTCGAGTTCGATGCAGCGGCCGGCGGAGAGGATCGCCTCTTTGAGCATCTCGCCGGCCGCCGGCAGCGTGGCCGCCGCCCATGCCGGCCCCAGCGCTACCGCCGTGACGACAGCTGCGATCCAGGCCGGAAGCGTTGACAGCGGCATCATCCCCTGCTGCCGCGCCGCCTCACGGCGGCGGGGTGTAGCGGCAATCGTTCGTTGTGATTGATCCGACATGCGGGGGCTGAGTGGTTTCTTTGTGACAGGCTAAAGCCTGTCTTACTTGAAGACGTGTTGCAGTGCCTCACGCATCAGCAGGCTGCTGGTGCCGACCCAGGCATCGAGCCCCGACCACAGGGCCACGAGCAGCACCACGGCCGCGAGCCCCTGCAGCAAGCCGGCCCCTGGCGAAAAAGGCACCGCCCGCAGGCAGATCGTGCTCGCCAGATGAAACGCGACCACCGCCGTGATCGCGGGCAGCGCGAGGGTGAGAGCGATCCGCAGGGCCAGAGCAGGCGCGGCGGTGACCACCGGCAGCAGCCTGTCGAAGCCGCCATCGCCATTGAGCACGGTGCCGACCGGTAGCATCGCAAAGCTGTCGAGCAGGCCGGTGACGATAACGAACTGGCCTCCTGCCGCCAGAAACGCAGCCACCCCCACCCACCAGGCCAGGCGGCCGATGCCGGCACTCGCCTCACCACTCCCCGGATCGAAGTCGTCGGCCCACGATAGGCCCGACACACTGCCCAGCACCGTGCCGGCCCAGCCGGAGGCCGCCACCACGAGCGCGATTGCCATCCCGATGACACCGCCGACGATGGCCTCTCCAGCGACGACCAGTGGCCAGGGGCCGATGGCAACCGAATGCGAAGTGACCGCCGCTGGCAGGACGGCCGCGGCGAGAGCCACCGCGACCGCGAAGCGGGTCCGGATCGTGACACCAGGAAAGGCCGGCAGTGTAGCTACTGCCACGGCAGCCAGCATGCGGCAGCCCACGCCGGCTGCAATCACGAGCCCAGCCATCGTCGGCAACGTGGTGGAGGCGTCCATCTCGGTTTCAGGATATTTTTGGAAGTTTGCTCAACGCTACGGAAGAGCCACCGTCGCCCGCATCAGGTCGACCAGTCGCTCCAGCATCCAGGGCAACGTGAAGAGCAGCACCACCGCCATCGCCACCAGCCGCGGCACGAGGCCGACGAGCGGCTCGTGAATGCCAGTGGCCGCCTGCACGAGGCCCACGCAGGTAGCCACGGCAAAGCCGACCAGCAGCGCCGGCGCAAGCACCACCAGCCCCGTCAGCAGGGCCTGCCGCACCACTTCAATAAGATCGGGCTGCATCGATTCACCACACGCTGTCGAGGAGCGACTTCACCACGAGCGACCAGCCATCGGCCATCACGAACACAAGCAGCTTGAGGGGCAGCGACACGAGCGTGGGGGGCAGCATCACCAGCCCCGTCGAGACGACGAGCGTCGCCACAAGCACGTCGAGCACGAGAAAGGGCAGCAGCATCCGGAAGCCGATCGTGAAGGCGGTCTCCAACTCGCTCACCAGGAATGCGGGGAGCAGCGTCTCCAGTGGCACCTCGTCGTAGGTGGCCGGCTGGCGGGGAGCCTCCGGATGCCGTTCGAGGAAGAGCAGCATCGTGTCGCGATTGCCGGCTTGTTCGATCTGGTTGGCCATCCATCGCCGGATCGGCAACGAGCCCTGTTCGTAGGCCTGTGTGAGTGTGATCTCGCCAGCCTGATAGGGCTCCACGCCGGCGCGATAGGCGGTCGTCCACACCGGCCACATCACCATCGCCGAGAGAAAGAGGGCCAGCGACGTGACGATCTGGTTGGATGGCAGCTGGGCCGTGCCGAGCCCCTGCCTCACGAGCGACAACACCATCGACATCCGCACGAA
>JAQBZA010000367.1 GCA_027622795.1 Planctomycetota bacterium
AGGGCCTGCGCTCGCTCGGAGGAAACCTCGCTTCCGCCATCCTGGCTGCGCTCGGTTTCCTACGCCGCTCGATTGGCACGGGCCACCCCTCGCTGCCCATCGCGGAAATGACTCACGCGAGGCGGAAAAGCCGCGTTGCGGTGTTTGCGCAGTCGGCCTATAGTCCCGCCCCCCATGGACGACCGCGCTGCTCCTGCCGATCCGACGGATGCCGACCTGCTTGCCCGCGGCCAGGAGATTCTCCGCGCCGAAGGGGAGGCGATCCTGACTGCGGCCGACCAGTTGGGCAGCGGCTTCGCGCGGGCGGTGCGGCTCGTCGCCGACTGTACTGGCAGCGTGGTCGTGACGGGGATCGGCAAGGCGGGCCTCGTGGCCCGCAAGATCTCGGCGACGCTCGCCTCGACCGGTAGCCCGAGCCACTTCCTCCATCCCGCCGAGGCGATGCATGGTGATCTCGGCGCGCTGCGCCGCGATGATGTGGTGCTGGCCCTCTCGCAGTCGGGCGAGACCGAGGAGATCACGCGGCTGCTGCCGCATGTGACTGCGCGAGATATTCCGATCATCGCCCTCACAGGCCGGACCGACAGCACGCTTGGCAGGGCAGCCACCGTGGTGCTCACCACCGGCCGAGTGCGGGAGGCCTGCGAGCATGGGCTCGCCCCGACCACGAGCACGGCCCTCATGCTGGCCCTCGGTGATGCCGTGGCGCTCGTGACGAGCAGCCGACGGCAGTTTACGCCGGAAGACTTTGCGGCCCGTCATCCCGGTGGCAGCCTCGGCCGCCAGCTGATGCGGGTCGAGGAGGCGATGCGGCCGCTCGCGCAGTGTCGCACCGCGGAGCCGGAGGAGTCGGTGCGGGCCGTGTTCTCGAAAGCCCTGCCGATGCGACGCACCGGCGCGGTGATGGTGATCGACGACGCCGGCATGCTTGGCGGCATCTTTACCGACAGCGATCTTGCCCGGCTCTTCGAGCGGCGGAACGATGCGGCCATCGACGGCCCGATCGGGGCGGTGATGACCCGGCGGCCGACGACGGTCGCCGTCGGCTCCCGGCTGAGCGACGCCCTCGCGATCCTCGAGACCCGTCGCATCAGCGAACTGCCCGTGCTGGCTGCCGACGGCCGGCCCGTGGGCCTGCTCGACATCGTCGATCTCGTCGGGCTCGTGCCCGCCGAAGAGGCCACGAGCTTTGTCCGCAGCCCCTCGGCGGCGGCCTGAATCGAGCCCGCCTTTCCGCGTTGCGAGGAACCGCCATGACAACGGCCGGTACGACGACCGACGAGGCCACCCTCGAACGACGGCTGGCGGAGGTGCAGCTGCTCCTGTTTGACTGCGACGGCGTGCTGACCGACGGCGGCGTCACCTGGGCCAACGACGCGATCGAGGCGAAGACGTTTCACATCCGTGATGGCCTCGGCATCAAGCTCTGGCAGCGGGCCGGATATCGCGCCGGCATCGTCACCGGCCGGTCGAGTCATGTCGTCGCCCTGCGGGCCGAAGAACTCGGAATCACGATCGTCCGACAGGGGGTGCAGGACAAGCAGGAGGCCGTCGCTGAGATTCTCGAAGAGACTGGTCTCACCTGGGAGCAGACGGCGTTTGTCGGAGACGACCTGCCCGACCTCGCCTGCATCATGCGGTGTGGCGTGGGCGTGGCGGTGGCCGATGCCTGCGCGGAAGTGCGGGCGGCGGCCCGGCTGGTGACCGTGCTGCCCGGCGGCGCGGGGGCCGTCCGCGAGGTCACAGAAAAACTCCTCCAGGCCCGCGGGCAGTGGCAGGCCATCGTGAGCAGGTACTCGGCGTAGCACTCATGGAACATCGCCTCGGACGAACCGCGCGGGTGTTTCTCGTCGTGCTTGCTATGGCGGGCTTCTACCGGCTAGCTGTTGTACCCTGGGTGGAGCCGAAGATCGTGGCGGCCGTGAACGGGGTCGAACTGTCACCGGAACAGGCGGCGGCGATCCGGGCCCGCGCCGACCAGCGGCTTGCCGCCCTCGGTGATGTGCTGCCGGAAGGATCATGGGAGCTCGACGATCCGATCATGCTCGAGAGCCGACAGATGCGGCTCCTCTTCAAGAACTACCACACGCTCCCCGATGGTCGCGTGAACCTCGTGCCCTGCACGCTTGTCGTGCTGCCCGACCGCAACCGCATGGTCGATGGCAAGCCGGAGGGCCGCACGATCGTGCTCCGGGCGCCGCAGGGGGCGGTGCTCGAGTTTGATGAGCCGATCGACCTGCGGCAGGGGCGGCTGGCGAAACTCGTGGGCGGCAGCCTGCGAGGGCAGGTGACGATCCGCGGCACCGCGACTGAGCCGAATGGAGATGACGACATCGAGATCGTCACCCGTGATGTCGAACTGGCGGAACTTGAGGTACGGACCAACGAAGAGGTGCAGTTTCGCTACGGCCGCTCCACCGGCAGCGGGCGGGCACTGGTGGCGGCGCTCATGCCCCGACCGGGCGCCAATGAACACGGCCCCAACATCGGCGGAGTCGACACGATTCGCATTGACCGCGATGTGCGAATGCGGCTCGAGGGTTTTTCAGGGGGCATTCTCCCGGGGCAGGAGCCGGCAGGCGGCCAGCCTACCGACGCCCGCGATGCGACGCAGCCGACGCCGCCCGTGCTCGTGAGCTGCGCCGGCGCGCTGTGCATGAATGTGTCGGCCAGTGTGATCACACTCGAAGAGCGGGTGGAGGTGCTGCGGCATCTGCCCGATGGCGGGCTCGACCAGCTCAGTTGTGATCTGCTGGCGATCATTCTCGGCGATGACGCCGGGGAAGGGGGCGGTCGTCTCCGCGGCGGCGTGGAGCCGGTGGAGATCCAGGCCCGTGGCACTCCCGTGATCGCTCGCAGCACCGGCGCCAACCTGGAGGCCCGCGGCGCACGACTCGGCTACGAGATCGCCACGCGACGGATTCTGCTCGATGGCGAAGAGCCGGTATCGCTCGTCGCCCAGGGGACCCAGATGGAGGCGGCCTCGATCGACTATACCCCCGGGCCGCCCGGCACGCCGGGCTCGCTGATGGCCGTGGGGCCCGGCTGGCTGCGGACCAAGCCGGAGAAGGGGCCTGCCGGTCAGGCGACATGGGGCAAGTGGCTGCGGGTGCGGCCGGATGGTGCCGGGCATGTGGCCTCGTTGGCGGGTGAGGCCGAGGTGGCGGTCGAGTCGCAGGGACGGCTGACGGCGGCCGAGATGCACCTCTGGCTGGAGGTCGTGGCTCCGCCGCGCGGGCAGTCGCCGCCGCCACCGGCCACGGCCGGCCTCTCGGGTATCCAGCCCTCGCGCATGCTTGCCCGCGGCACCGTACAGATCGACAGCGAACAACTCGTCGCCCGCACCGAACGGATGGAGCTGTGGTTTAAGCATGCGGCGCCGGCGACCGACGTGACCGCCGCAGCCAGCCCGTCACCGGCAGCCAGCCCGACGCCGGCAGTCGGTTCCCCCACGCCGTCTCCCACGCAGCCGCCGGCCGACCGGCCCCTTCGCGGCCGGCTCGCAGCCACCGGCTCACTCGTGCGGGGGCTGGTGGTGCTCGACCCACGAGGCAATCAGGTTGAAGAGATGTCGATGGAGGGTCAGGTGCGGCTGGTCGAGGAAAACGCCGGCCCCGCCGGCAGCAGTGAGGCGGGCCTCGATATTCGCGGCGACCAGGCCCAGATCGTGCGGGCCACGCGGTTTGATGCCCGGGCGATCGTGTCGGGGCGGCCGGCCACGATCACCGGCCGGGGCGTCGATCTCGAGGGGCCGCTC
>JAQBZA010000368.1 GCA_027622795.1 Planctomycetota bacterium
CGAAGCCCTGCAGTCGGCTCCGCGTCACGATGGCGAATGCTTCCTCGTGCCGGCGGTGCTCGGCGACACGGGAGCGGCCTGACGCGATGCAGCTGCTCGAGCGATCCGCCGTTGATCTCGTGGCCGCCGTGAAGCGGGGCGATGTCTCTGCCATGCAGTGCGCAGAGGTCTATCTCGATCGGATCGAGCAACTCAATCCGCAGGTCAACGCCTTTCTGGCCATCGATCGCGAGCGGGCGCTGGCCCGAGCCGCCGACATCGACGCCCGTCGCAAGGCCGGCAAGCCGCTCGGTCTCCTGGCCGGCCTGCCAGTGGCCGTGAAAGACGCCCTCTGTACGGCCGACATGCCGACCACCTGCGCCTCGAAAATGCTCGCCGGCTATCGGCCGCCCTACGACGCCGACACCGTCCGCCGGCTTCGCGAGGCCGACGCCGTGATCGTCGGCAAGACGAACATGGACGAGTTTGCGATGGGGGGCTCCAACGAAAACTCGGCCTTTGGCCCGGTCCGCAACCCGTGGGATCTCTCCCGTGCTCCCGGCGGCTCCAGTGGCGGCAGCGCGGCCTGCGTGGCCGCCGACATGGCGCCGGTGGCGATCGGCTCCGACACCGGTGGCTCGATCCGCCAGCCGGCCGGCCTCTGCGGCATCACCGGCCTCAAGCCGACCTACGGCCGTGTCAGCCGCCGCGGCCTGATCGCGTTTGCGTCGAGCCTCGACCAGATCGGGCCGATGGCCCGTTCGGCCGCCGACTGTGCGCTCGTGCTGGAAGCGATTGCGGGCCACGACCCCGGTGACTCGACATCGCTCGCCGACGCGGTGCCGCCGTACTCTGAACTGCTGGAAAAACCGCTCGAGGGCGTGCGGATCGGCCGGGTCTCCGAGCATTTTTCGGAGGGGCTCGATCCCGAGGTAGCCAAGGGAGTCGACGAGGCCTTTGCAGTCTTCAAGGCGGCGGGGGCCACGATCCACGACGTGAAGCTGCCCCATGCCAAGTATGGCGTGCCGACCTATTACCTCGTGGCTCCGTGCGAGGCGTCGAGCAATCTCGCCCGCTATGACGGTGCCCATTATGGATATAGATCATCAACCAAGCCGACCGGTGAGTTTGAATCGCCGCTGGTCGAGATGTATTGCCGCAGCCGGGGAGAGGGATTTGGGCCCGAGGTGAAGCGGCGGATCATGCTCGGCACCTATGCCCTGTCGTCCGGCTATTACGATGCCTACTACGCCAAGGCCCTGCAGGTGCGGCGGTTGATCCGACAAGACTATCTCGACGCGTTTGCCCAGGTCGACCTGATTGGCGGCCCGGTATCGGCCACGCCGGCCTTCAAGCTTGGTGAAAAAACCGGCGACCCGCTGGCGATGTATCTCGTCGATCTCTACACGGTTGCCACCAACCTGGCGGGGGTCGCCGGGATCTCGTTTCCCTGCGGGTTCACCGCCGGCGGCCTGCCGGTGGGCTTCCAGCTTCAGGCCCCAGCCCTTGCCGAACCGCTGCTCCTGCGGGCCGCCGACCGGTTTCAACGGCTCACCGACTGGCACACTCGACGTCCGAAAGCGATCGGCTGACCCTCCGCCTCGGATCAGACGCTCATGGCATCCACCCCGACTCCCGCCGAGCCCTACACGACCGTCATCGGTCTGGAGGTGCATGTGCAGTTGCAGACGCAGACAAAGCTCTTCTGCGGCTGCTCGACCACCTTCGGCAGCCCGCCGAATACGCAGGTGTGCCCAACATGCCTCGGGCTGCCAGGGTCGCTGCCGGTCATGAACCGTCGGGCCTTCGATCTTGCCCTCCGAGCAGCCCTCGCCCTCAGCTGCAAGATCGCGTCGTTCACAAAGTGGGACCGGAAAAACTACTTCTATCCCGACCTGCCCAAGGGTTATCAGATCAGCCAGTTTGATCTGCCATTTTCATCCGACGGCCACCTCGAAGTAGTCGATCCGAAGGGGGCGTTTTCAAGGCGGGTGGGGATCATCCGCGTGCATCTCGAGGAAGACGCCGGCAAGAGCATGCATGACGAGTCAGCCGGCATGGCCGACACCCGCATCGACTTGAACCGCGCTGGCACCCCGCTCTGCGAGATCGTGTCGCAGCCCGATCTGCGGAGCCCGCAGGAGGCGCGGGCATGGCTTAACGAGCTCAAACTGCTGCTCGTCTATCTCGGCGTGAGCGACTGCAACATGCAGGAGGGCAGTCTGCGGGTTGATGCGAATGTGAATCTCCATATCCCGCAGCCCGACGGCCGGATCGCCAAGACACCGATCGTCGAGATCAAAAACATGAACTCGTTCCGCTCGGTGGAGCGGGCGCTCACCTACGAAGCGGCTCGGCAGTGGGAGGAGTGGCAGGCGACGAAGGTAGAGCTCGGCACGATGCCGAAGCAGACCCGCGGCTGGGATGATCCTACCGGCATCACGCGGCCGCAGCGGCAGAAGGAAGAATCGAGCGACTACCGCTATTTTCCCGAGCCCGACCTCGTGCCGGTGACGGTGTCGGAGGAGCAGGTGGCGGCCGTGCGAGCCGCGATGGGCGAGCCGCCTGCGGTGCTGCGAACGACGCTCGAAGAAACCTGGAAGATCTCGGCCTATGATGCCGACGTGCTCGTCAACCAGGGCCGTGATCTCGTCGCCTACTTCGAGGAGTTGGCCACGCTCGTCGGCGAGGGCAAGGTGGCGAGCAACTGGATGCAGCAAGACGTGCTGCGGACGCTCAACGAGCGGGGGGGCACGATCGGTGAGTTTCCGGTACAGCCCGCCGCCGTCGCCGACATCATCAGTCGGATTGCGAAGGGAGACTTCGACACCAGCCGCGGCCGGGAGATTTTTGCCGAGGTGCTTGCGAGCGGCCGGTCGGTGGAAGATGTGGTGGCAGCGATGGGGATTGCCGCCGTCAGTGATGACGACCTCATCACGCTCTGCCAGGAACTGATCGCCGCCAACCCCAAGATCGTGGCCGACGTGCAGGGTGGCAAAGAGCAGGCGGCCGCGGGCCTGATCGGCCAGGCAAAGAAGAAAAACCCCAACGTCAATCCAGGCAAGGTTCGCCAGACATGCCTCGACTTGATTCGGCAACTCAAGGACTGACTTCCACTGCTCCCATTCGTGAAATGGAGGACGTGATGACGAGTCGATGGGCGGCGATCGTTCCGGTCTGTGTACTTGTGGCCTTGATGGCCAGTGGCCTCAACCGCTTGGTGCAGGCCGCCGAACGCAACGTTGTCATCTTTATCACCGACGATGAATCACCAACGCTCGGCTGCTATGGCGATCCCGTCGCAGTCACGCCGACGATTGATGCCTTGGCGGCCGATGGAACGATATTTCTGAACGCCTTCGCCACCACCGCCAGTTGTTCCGCAAGCCGATCAGTCATTCTGTCGGGGCTCCATAACCACGCCAATGGTCAGTATGGTCACGCGCATGACTTTCATAAGTTCACCAGCTGGTATGACGTGGTGAGCCTCTCTCTCCCGCGCGCGATGGCCCGCGCCGGGTATCGGACCGGTCGCGTGGGTAAATTTCATGTTGCCCCCGAGGAGGTATATCACTTTGACATTGAGCTGAAGGCAAATCCGCGCAACCCGATTGCCATGGCAGAAGCCTGCCAGGAGTTCATTCAAGACTCGGGCGAGAAACCCTTTTTCCTCTATTTCGCGACGACTGACCCACACCGTGGAGGTGGGACCGACGAAACCTCACCCCTCGATCTCAAGCCAGATCTGTTTGGCAATAAACCGGCTCCCGGCAGTC
>JAQBZA010000369.1 GCA_027622795.1 Planctomycetota bacterium
CAACACAAACGGCTCCGTAGCCAAGTGGCTAAGGCAGCGGATTGCAAATCCGCCATCGTCGGTTCGACTCCGACCGGAGCCTCTTCCTTTTCTCTCGTGCCGCCGGCCTGAGAGCACGGGCATCCGGCCCGACCAGGGGGCGGAGCCGAGCGTGGCCAATCACTCGCTGGCCGCCTGCTTGACGTGCCTTCGATGATCGCCACGACGGACGGCTTGCGAGTGGCCCCGCTCGTGACGGACGGCGGCACCACCATACACTTCCGAATCGACGAAGGTTCGACAGCGGCAAATCGATGCACATCCCCGCTGACGCCGAGATCGCCGCCGAGAAGTTGACGCGTTATTTGTTGGTCCCCAGACCACTCGATGACAAATCAAAGTTTCTCATGCAGGCAGGATTCAGTCCAGCAAACCCGCTTGTTCTCGACGCGGCCATTCGCGGCCTTGCAGCGGCGGAGCCCGCGACCGAAGATGGAGGGAATGAATACGGCGTTTTTTGGCGTGTGACAGGATTGCTTCGCGGGCCGGATCGAGCGGTGCCCGTCGTTGCGATCTGGCTGCAGATGCATGCGAATGATCGCTTTCGATTCATCACCTTGAAACCAGCCCGGACTTGAAGATGAACGCAAACATGTTCGAGCGGGTTGCCCTGAGGCGGAATGTCGAGGGCCACTGGCTTCGGGCGGGTGACGTCGCGTATCTGGTGGACCGTGTGCCACATCCCGCCGGTGGCGAGCAGGGCTGCGTGCTCGAGGTGTTTAACGCCGTGGGCGAGTCGATTGCCACGGTGACCGTGCCCGAATCGAACATCGAACCGCTCGCGGCAGACGAGGTGCTCGCCGTACGGCGGTTGCAGGCATCGTGAAGCGCGAGGAGCCGAGGGCCTGAGAACTCGTTTCCCCCGCAAGGCTCGGCTCCGCGGGCGGCGCTCGAAGGCTTGGCAGAGAGGTTGGGGCTGTGACGTACACGGTCGAAATCGCGAAGACGTTTGGGACCGATCTCTCCAGTCGGCAGAGGGCGGCCACGCTGCGGCTTGACATCACCACGCAGACGGCGGCGGGAGTCAAGCCCGTGACGCTGGATTTTGCCGGCGTCCGGACCGTGAGCGAGTCATTTGCCGACGGCGCGATCGCCGTGCTCGTGGCGGAGCGGGGCGAGGCGTGGTTTCGGCAGAACGTGCGACTCGTCAATCTGACGCCGTCCGTCCGTCTCTCGGTGCTCGAAGCAGTCGATGAGCGGTGCCGCAGTGCCGAAGGCGCCGAGGCCTGACGGGATCGCCGCCCAGCGAATAACCGTCCGCAGCCGCCTACGCGGCTGGTGCGAGGGCTTCGTGGAGTAGGGCTTCGAGCAGCCGGGCCCGGTCGGTGGCTGCCGAGGCGAGGCTGGCCTCCAGTTGGTCGCAGAGGGCCATCAACTCTTCCACCTTCGCCACGATCCGCCGTTGCTCCGCCAGCGGCGGGAGGGCGATGTGCATCGAAATCCAGGCTGGATAATAGATCGTCTGATGCACAGCGCCTTTGCTGAAGCGATCCAGCGCCGGGCGCTCCGCCATCAGGACAAGTTGAATCCACTCAGATGTGACTGCAGGTGTTGGCACCCAATTGACAAAGTCTTGGCTTGTTGCCATGGCCCGCCCCATGATCACGACATAGCCTACTGACGCGGTTCGGCTGAAACACACTGTTCCAGCGGGTAGCAGACGAGCCGCAGAATTAGCCAGTCCTTCCGCATTTGTGCTTTGTATGGTTGTGTTGATGACACCATTGTTATGGACACGGGCGTCTACGAGCCCAATCCAAGGGACATCACCGTTCCACCAGTCCGGGCGATTACGACTCGGTGTGTGCCCGCTCTCGAGCTTGGCGATTCGAATAAGCGGCACCCACATCCATCCAGGCGGCGCAGCGGCCTTTGGATGATTAATAGCCAGCCCGCAGCTACCCATTACTGACTCTTGGCTGCGTTTGTTGTAACGAGGAGGAAGCGGCGGCGCTTCTACACCTTCCAGCATCTGTTCGGCGGTCTCTTCGTGGGGAAATTGCGGGACGAGGCGGCCGCGCACGGCGAGGTTCAGGATCGTCTGCCGGAGTTGCTTGACGTGCTCGGGCCGCGTCGCAAGGCGGGCGAAGTGGTCGAGGTGAAAGCGGACCGAAGGCGTCGCGGATTTTGCATCGTCGCTGTCGGGATTCGTCACGCGGGCCAGCGACGCCGACACGAGGCGGTCGCGGCGGGCTTCGCGTTCTGCCTGGGCGGCCTCCAGCCGGTCGCACACGGCCATCAGTTCGTCCACCTTCGCGACGATGCGGTGCTGCTCGGCGAGGGGCGGGAGGGGGATTCGCACTCCGTTCATCTGTTTCGCGGACAGGTGCTTCACGGTTGTCTGGGAGGTTTGGCCATGAACATGATCCAAGATCATCTGCAGCGGTATCTGGCACCATGCGCAAAGTGCGTCTGGGTGCCAGTCTTTGATGCGAAGCACTCGTTGATTGAGAAGCGAGTCCGAGCCTCTCCAACGCCGGACGTTGAATGAGCCGTCCATGCCAACGACGTAGTCGCCTCGACGAACGATGTATTGCTCGTCGTAGTCACCATCGAAATACGCTTCAGTATCGAGATTGGCGATGTCACGAATGCGAATCAGCGGCATCCCTTTGCGGGAGCTGTTGAATCTGTTCGACGCGAATGCAAACCCATACGCGACATTTGCGAACTCGGTGAGATAAGCCCATCGCCACGCGGCTGGAACGGTGAAGGACAACGACTCGATAGGAAGATCGACGGCTTTTACCTGTGGTGCCCTAGCCTTTGCATCAGCAAGGCTTACCGGTTTGTCGTGGGCTTCAGGGGCTACCAATGCGCCCCGCACCGCCAAATCCAGCACAAACCGCCGCAGCCGCGGCACCGCGTCGGCCGCGTCGCTGATCCGCTCAAAATGCTCGAGCAGCCGGGCGGCATTCATCGCAGCAGCGCCTCTGCGAGGATCGCCTTGAGCTGGTCGCGGATCGCCGCCGTCTCCTGCTCCGCGGCGTCGAGCTTGGCGAGCAGTTCCGCGGGATCGCCGTGGTCGTCGGCGACGGTGTGCGGATTCTTGAAGTCGAGGTTGTAGCCGCGGGCCTTGACCTCGTCGGCCGACACCTTCCAGGCGACGTCCGTCTCCTTGCGGCCCTTGCGAGTTTCACCGCCCCACCACTTCACGCAGGGGGCCAGGTGCTCGACCCGGATCGGCTTGGTCATCGAGTAGGCCTTCTGACCCTCGGGCACGCGGTGCTCGTAAAACCAGATTTCCTTCGTCGGCGAGCCCTTCTCGAAGAACAAGAGATTGGTGCCGATGCTGGCGTAGGGCCGAAACACGCTGTTGGGCAGCCGCACGATCGTGTGGAGGTTGCACTCCTCCAGGAGATGTTCCTTAAGCCGCGTCTTGACGCCCTCGCCGAAGAGCGTGCCGTCCGGGAGCCCCACGGCCGCTCGGCCCGAGGGTTTCAAGAGCCGGATGATCAGCGCGAGGAACAGGTCGGCCGTTTCCCGCGTCTGAAAGTGGTTCGGGAAGTTGCTCTCGATGCCGTCCTCCTCCTTGCCGCCGAAGGGCGGATTGGTGAGGACCACATCCACGCGGTCGGCCGCGGCATATGAGATGTAGGGCCGGGCGAGCGTGTTGTCGTGGCGCACGAAGCTCGGGTCCTCGATGCCGTGCAGCAGCATGTTGGTGACGCAGAGCATGTGGGGAAGCTGCTTCTTTTCGACG
>JAQBZA010000370.1 GCA_027622795.1 Planctomycetota bacterium
TTCGGGAAGGCGCCACGGTTTTCGGCGTCGTAATTCCAGGCCCCACCGGCCGGCTCACCATCTTCCATCAGCACGTCAAACTTCTCCCGCAGCGGCCGATAGAAGTATTCCAGCCGCAACTGTTTGCGGCCCTTGGCATGGGCGGCGAACTCCTCCCGCGAACAGAAGAAATGCCGGTCGGGGCGGATCTCGAGCGGGATGCCGGCCTTCGCCGCCGCCGCTTGGAGCGTCTCCTGAACCCGCCACTCCCCCGGCTCGACGACAATCAGCCGCTCGGGGCGTTGTCCTGCCTTGGCCGCCCGCGCGAGGCTCGCCTCGAGCGCCGCCGCCAGCGTGGCCGGCTCCCTCGCAGCAGGCTTCGCGGTGAGCTCGGTGTAGTCGACGTCGATCCGCTCCTTCAGGAGCCCGTCGCGAAAGTGCCGCATGGCGGCGAGGAACACGGCGATCCGCGCCTTGTGGGTCCAGACATGGGTCGACTCCTCGGCCACCTCCGCTATCCAGACCTGGTCACGCCGCCGATCAAACCCGTCAAAGGCCGCGCTCGTGCGGTCGAGTTGGTCGCCCAAGACGATGATCAGATGTCGCGGCATGCCCTGAGCATACTGCCGGGGCCAGTGTCAGGCAGATGAGGCATGGCTGTCTGATACGCTAACGGCCACCGCGGAGGTTTGCCCATGCCCACGATCGCCGTCTACGACACGAAGCCCTACGATCGCGAATTCATGATGGCCGCGGCCGCGGCCGGCCAGGTGGACTGGGTGTTTCATGAGTTTCGCCTCTCGGCCGACACTGCCGCCACGGCCCGGGGAGCTACGGCGGTCTGCGGCTTTGTGAACGACCGGATCGATCGTGGCTGCCTGGAGACCTTGGCAGACGTCGGGATCCGGCACGTCGCCCTGCGATGCGCCGGCTTCAATAATGTCGCCCTCGATGTGGCGCGGGAGTTGGGGATCGCCGTGACGCGGGTGCCGGCCTATTCGCCGCACGCCGTGGCCGAGCACACGGTGGCCCTGGTGCTGACGCTCAATCGCCGCATCCACCGCGCCTGGAACCGCGTGCGGGAACTCAATTTTTCCCTCACCGGGCTCGTCGGCTTCGACCTGCATGGCAAAACATGTGGGATCGTCGGCACCGGACGAATTGGCCGCGTGACGGCGGAGATCTTCCGCGGCTTTGGCATGCGGGTGGTCGCCCACGACCCCTTCCCGATGATCGACTGGGCCGCCAGCCACGGCGTCGAATACATGCCCCTGGCTGACCTGCTCGCGACCAGCGACATCGTTTCCCTGCACCTGCCGCTCACGCCGCAGACGCATCATCTGCTCAACGCCGAATCGGTGCGGCAGCTCAAGCCGGGGGCGATGCTCGTGAATACCAGCCGTGGCAAACTGATCGACACGACCGCGGTCATCGACGCCCTGAAGCAGGGCCGGCTCGGCGGGCTGGCGATCGACGTCTACGAGGAGGAAGAGGGTGTGTTTTTTGAAGACCTGTCGGGCCAGGTGCTCCAGGATGACGAACTCTCGCGACTGCTGACATTTCCCAACGTGCTGATCACCGCACATCAGGCCTTTCTGACCCGGGAGGCGCTCGGCGAGATTGCCCGTGTGACCGTGGAAAATGCTGTTCGCCAGAGCCGCGGCGAGCCCTTCCTACCCGGAACGCTCCTCGAGTAGAGAGCATTTCCCCCAACTTTTCCGGGCTGTTACGGCCGGAGCGGTTGTGCGGTTTCTTCATCAGGGCGGGCCGGCATCGGCCTGACCCCAACTGCCCGGTGCCTGCCTGGCTTCCCTTTTCAGCAGTGCTCGTTGTTTGACAGGAGGATTTCGTGATCGCGCATGCTCAGCAGCTGACCCGACGTCCAGTGAAGTCCCGTTCGACGGCACCTGCCAAGCGTCCATTGTCTGCGAAGGCCAAAGCCCGGCAGCTGGAAATTTTGCGGGAGCGGCGGAAGCAACTTTTCAGTCGAGAAATCGACTACATCCCCTGCCGGCAATTTTTGAAGGCTGACGCCGAGCGGCTGGCGAGCGATCCGCCAGTCGAGGCGGGAATGCCGCTCGATTCATCGGGCGGCACGGCACCTGCCGGCCTCACGCCCTACCTCGCCAGCCTCTACCAGACGAGGCTGCTCACGAAGGACGAGGAGCAGTTTTATTTCCGCCGCATGAACTGGTTGAAGTTTCGGGCTGCCACCGTGCGGGGCCGGCTCGACAAGAAGCGGGCAACACTCCGCCAGATCGAACAGATCGAGGGCTGGCTGACCGAGGCCGAGACAGTGAAGGCGATCCTGATCACATCGAACCTGCGACTTGTGGTGTCGATTGCCAAGAAATTTGTCGACCCGAGCAACTCATTTGAGGAGCTCGTGAGCGAGGGCAACGTGGCCCTGATGCGGGCGGTTGAAAAATTCAACTTCGCCCTCGGCAACCGGTTCAGCACCTACGCCACCTACGCCATCCAGCGGCACTTTTTCCGCGTCTCGCAGAAGTCTCGGCAGCTGCGGTCGCGGTTTGTGCCGACAGAGGAGACGCTCAAAGATCGCGCTGAAGAGCCATCGCTCCATGAATATCTGTCATCGGAGCAGATCGCCGAGCTGAAGCAGCTCTTCGACAAGTTTCTCAGTGACCTCGAGCCCCGGGAAAAGCAGATCGTCGTGGCCCGCTTCGGCTTCGACGGCAAGCCGCCCCGGACGTTTCGCGAGCTCGGCACCGAGATGGGTGTGTGTAAGGAGCGGATTCGGCAGATCCAGACGCGGGCCATGGACAAGCTTCGTGACATGGCGGCCGAAGTGAAGCTCGAACAGACGGTCGACAATTGGCTGTAGTGTGAGCGAACGCGTTCTTATCCTCGGTGGCGGCGGTGGCATCGGTTCGGCCGTGGCCCGACTGATCGCAGCCCGCGGCGGCCGCGTATATCTGGCGGCCCGCGACACCACGCGTCTCCAGGCAGTCGCGGCTGAACTCGGCATGCCCTGGGGCACGGTCGAGGCGACCGATCCCGATTCTATCGATGCGGTGGCCGACGCCGCGGCCGCTGAGCTGGGCGGACTCACCGGCATCACTAATTGCGTGGGATCTATCCTGCTCAAGCCCGCCCACCTCACGACGACCGCCGACTGGGCCGCCACGCTGGCCACAAATCTGAACAGTGCGTTTGGCTGTGTGCGGGCTGCCGGCCGACTGCTCAAGGCCGACGGCGGCTCGGTGGTGCTCGTCTCGAGCGCGGCCGCCCGCATCGGCCTCCCCAACCACGAGGCGATTGCGGCGGCGAAGGCGGGCATCATCGGCCTCGTGCTCTCAGCCGCCGCCACCTATGCCCGCCAGAAGATCCGCTTCAACGCCGTCGCCCCTGGGCTCACCCGAACGCCGCTGGCCGCCGGCCTGGTGGCCAGCGAACTTGCCGAGAAGGCTTCGGTGGCGATGCACCCGCTCGGCCGCCTCGGCGAACCCGAGGACGTGGCCCGCGCCATCGCCTGGCTGCTCGATCCACAGCAGAGTTGGGTGACTGCCCAGGTGATCGGCATCGACGGCGGCCTCGCCGACGTGAAAGGCCGCCCGGGTTAACTGCTTGTGGTAAAAGCCAGCTCCTGACCCTGCTGATTCTCCGCCTTTCTGAAACGGGGAGGTGAAGGGCTGCCCATGCCCCGAAAGCCGGCGTATGCAAACAAGCGCAGTAGGATTGCGAAGCGCAGTTTGCATCCGAGTGAGCGAAGGGCAGGATGCCCGTA
>JAQBZA010000371.1 GCA_027622795.1 Planctomycetota bacterium
CCGCCTGCCACTCGAAGAGTTGTGGCCGCATCGTAAGCAGCGGATTGCCGGGATAGTTTTCGATGTGGCCGTTGGCCACGAGGAGTTCCATGTGGGAATCGGCATCGAAGTCGGCCATGACGGCGCCGAAACCGAGCCGGTCGAGCGTGGGGCCGTGGAGACCGACGAGTGCGGTGATGTCCTCGAAACCTGCCGCACCCAGCCCACGGTAGAGCGTGTTGGAGTCGTCGTGGAAATGGGTCACGTAGAGGTCGAGCACACCGTCGGCGTCGTAGTCTCCCGCGGCGACCCCCATGCTGGCCTGCGCGTTGCCGTCACGATCGACGGCGCATCCGAGGGCCAACGCAACCTCGTCATAGGTACCGTCACCACGCTGCCGAAAGAGAAAGTTCGGCTCGGTGTCGTTGGCCACGTAGATGTCCGGGAGACCGTCCCCCGTGAAATCGGCCACCGCCACCCCGAGCGCCTTGTTGCCCGGGCCGTGGAGGCCGAGGGCCACGGCGGAGGCGCGAAACGTGCCGTCCCCCTGATTGAGAAAACACTCGTCGGGGACTGCGTCGATGTCGCGGGGGTGGCAGATTCGTGGCTCACCGACCGCGTTTCGGCAGTCGAGTGGCTTCAGCGGATCATAGTCGAGGTAGTTGCAGACGTAGAGGTCGAGATCACCATCGCCGTCGAGGTCGGCCCACGCGGCCGATGAACTCCAGCGGGGATCGCCGACGCCCGCCTCTGTCGTGACGTCAAGAAATGTGCCGTCGCCGAGGTTGCGATAGAGGGCGTTGCGGCCGACGTTGGTGACGTAGATGTCATCAAAGCCGTCATCGTCGTAGTCGCCGATGGCAACTCCCTGGCCGTAGCCCTGGGCGATGAGGACGGCCGCAGCTGAGACATCAACAAAGCCCGCGCTGCCGCCATTGCGAAAGAGCTGGTCGGTCGGCTGATCGCCCCGGTCGACTGCGGCAGGATCTCCGCCCTGCACGAGATAGAGATCCCACTGACCGTCGCGGTCGTAGTCGAGCCATCCCGCGCCGCCACCGATCGCCTCGACCATCAGCGACCGGCCCGCCTCCCCATTGAGGTAGACGTGGCGGACACCACGGTCATCGGCAACATCGACGAAGTGAGAACAACTGCCCCCGCGGCCAAGCGGCGGTGTATCGCCGTTGGCAGGGATTGCCACCGCGAAGGGCGTATCCACTTTGCTGGATCGTGCTTCAGACTGCTGCTCAGCGACACGTGATCGGCCTGTCTCGCAGCCTGCGATCAGGCTACCACTGATCACCACGATGCGTAGGCAAAACCGAACCGATGAACAGGCGGCCAAATGGGCGTGTGTCACGGCCTCCTAGTCGCCGCCATCTTTTGTCGCCAAGGCACGGCGGACGATGTGATCAATGGTTTCCTGGTAGAAGGCAACGCTGCCATCGACATGCATGGCGTGGGCCCCACCGGGGTGGTTACTGCTCCACCCGCTACAGCGGCGGTCGCCAGCAGCCTGCTGCCAGGCTGGATTTTTGTTGTTGAGCGGATTTCGTAGGTTGGTGACTGCGCCAAGCGAGCAGACCCAGTTGGCGACGTCGTTGGGAGTCTTTTCGAACGTCGCTCCGTTTCCACCACGCCAATGCATATCCTCGACGACAGCGATCGTCTTTGATGTCCCATCTGTGATCTCACTCAGTGACGTGGTGTCAGCAAACTTAAATGCACCGTTGACCCGAACTTGCTCACTCATCGCTTGTTGACTCACCCAGGGCGTACCAGCCGAACCCCTCGTGAAGCGACTCGGCGTTTGGTTGTCGGGAAAATCGGGAACAGCACCGCAGTCTTTCCAGCCCGCCCAGATGTGGCCAAGGCTTCCGGAATAGTCAGTTCCCCCATAGTTCGTGCCACCTCCGGCACCAGCGTTGTCGATCAGCGAACCGCGTTGCTTGGGCTGCGAGTTTGACGGACAGAAAAATTCAGGGAGTACGGTCTGGGAGACCGCGAGATTGCTTCCAGCATTACTGTCTTGGGAAAAATCAAACCGGTCATAGACGTTCATCTGCTCCATGTAGGGGAGCGACATCACCATCCACGAATAACTGCCGTTTTGGGACAGCGACCACTTGATGATTCCTGTGTTGCCGCCGTTGGCACGCATCGCATCCTTGTTATAGGGCAGCGTCTCCGACTGGGAACTGATCACATTGTGGATCGCCAACCCCAGCTGTTTGAGATTGTTTGCACAACTCGACCGCCGCGCTGCCTCACGAGCAGCCTGCACAGCCGGCAGCAAGAGACCGATCAGCACGCCAATGATGGCGATGACGACCAGCAATTCGACTAGTGTAAATCCGCGACGCGACGCGGGCCGATGGCAAGGGGTGATACGCATTTTCGTAACTCCCGAGAGGATGAAAAATCGATACATAAGATGACGAACCGATGCTTGTGTGATCGACGATTTGATGGAGTGGATGGAGTTGATACGCCGTTGTCGTTATTTCAACCCAGGGATTTCCAGGTCGATCGTGTTGGGCTTGGCCAAGACATCAACCTGCTTGGGAGTGGTTTCCACCGAGGCGTATTCCTTCGGGAACGAGGCCTTCGGCACGGGCGGCGGGCCTCCCTTGCCAGAGGAGTAGCGAGACTCTGCGTCTTCCAATGACTCGAGCTGGGAGAGCACAACCTTGTAGGACCCCGCCGCGGCTCCCTTGCGGTTGTCTACACCGCTCACTAGGACGTAATTGCCGGCAGCATCAACGTTCCCGCTGGCGACCGGTAGGGTTGCGTCGGTCGGCATGAACGTAACCTGCACATTCTTGGCCGGTTCACCATCGATCGTGACCTTGCCGGAGACGCCATACACAGGCACGCCTCCCTTGCCGCACCCGATCGTCAGCCCAACAACCACCACGACAGCGTGCCACGCAGCAATACGGAACAATTCTGCATCCTTTTCAACACGTTGTACCGATCGAAGAGCACGCGGTACGGAACCATGGAAAATCCGCCACCCTTGGTGGAATTCTCGCAAAAAATCCATTGCCAGTCAACCGAGGGCGATGAGAAAAATCTTGATCAGATACGCCTTTGATCGACCGGTGATGGGATCCCAGGCGTGGGCGGCTACTTCCTCATGCGGCTGGCCAGTTTCTCGGCGATGCCCACTTCTCCGCAATCCAGGATGAAGCCACGGATCTCTGTCAGGGTGGTTGCAGGAATCGAGCCGACATCGGGCTGTTCCAGGATGGCACGACGCAGCCGCTTTCCCTCGGCGGCAATCGCCGCCTCGCGGACTGCCGAATCGGTTTGCCCGCGCTTCCGTAGCACGGCGGCCAACTGGTGCCGGCTTGCAAAGTCAAATGGATTACGGGCGAGTGCCTCGCGATAGGCCTCATCAGCAGGATCGAGCTGGTCGTTGGCGGTGTGCAACCAGCCCTTGAATCTCCAGAAGCGATTGTCGTCGCGACTACCAGAGGGCACCGTAGCCAGAAGGTGGGCGACTTCAGAGACATCGCCGGCGGTTGTGGCCAGCTGGAGGAAATAGGCGAGGAGTTCAGGATTGGTAGGAAAACGCTCAAACAAATCGCGGAGACGGGCCGACCGTGCGTGCCGACTGTCGTCGCGATCGCCAGTGGCGGGGCTGTCTTCCGAAGCAACTGAATGCTCTGGTGATTCCTCCCTGCCCTGGGGGGACAGGTCCCCCATGGTGGCAG
>JAQBZA010000372.1 GCA_027622795.1 Planctomycetota bacterium
CTTCTCTGAGTAAATCTCCAGGCCGTCGATCGGACAGGCCCCTGCCGCGGCAGCCAACGCGATCAACGGCGAAGGCTGTGGCACCAGCGGAAGGTCGGCCACCACCATGTCGCCCCGCAGCCCGATCAGTTCGGGCAGCGGCTCCGCCCCTTCCGGCGAAAGCGCCGACACGACGATGCCCACCGCCGCGGGAATCTCGATCGTCGGCGCCCACGGCAGCACGGTGGCCGCCGCCCCGTCCAGTGCATTGAGCGCCGCCACGGCAGCCTCGGCCCGTTCGGTGAGCGGATCGCAGATGAGAATTTCCGGGCAGCGGGCCAGCGCCAACTCCAGGGCCGTGGCCCGGGCTGCCGGGCCGCCGCCGAGGATCAGCACCGGCGCCGCAGCCGGATCGACATGCGACCGCAAGGCCTCGATCACACCGCGGCCCTCGGTCATGTGGCCCACGAGGCCCTCGGGCTGGCGATCGATCAGACTCACACCGCCGGAAAAGGTGGCTGCCGGCGTGGTCGTGGCCACGAGGGGCGCCGCCGCCGCCTGCAGCGGGCCCGCCAACAGGCACCCACGAAATCCGAGTGCGGCGACGCCGGCGATCGCCTCGGCAATTCGCTCAGGCTCCACGTCGAACGTGACAAACCGCCAGTCGATTCCCGCCGCTTCGATCGCCCGCTCGAAGAGATACTGCGCCGGATTGCCCGCCGCCGGGCACCCGAGCAGGGCCACGATCTCCTGCAACGCCGGGCTCGTCATCGGCCTACCCTGAGCGCGGCGCTAGCAAATGATATGGGTTGCGGCGAGGAAGCGAGGATCCTTGCGGATCGGATCGAAATCGGGCTCGAGCTGGGTGAGATCACGAAACCGGTCATCGAGCGCGATGGCTTGGGTGAGATGCTCGACGGCGGCCGCCACATTCCCATCGAGCGAGTAATAACACGACAGATTGTAGAACAGGATCGGCTGTTTCGGGGAGGCCGCCAGCCCCTTCTCGAGCATCTTGATCGCGGCATCCAGCCTTCCCATTCGTTTGAGGCACCAGCCCAGGCCGAGCCAGGCCTCGATCCGCTCGGGATGCTCGTCGGCCACGGTGGTGAGCGGTCCGATCGCCTCTTCGAAGTGGCCCAGCGCCCGCAAGGCCTCGCCCTCGAGGAGCAGGGCATCAGGGCGGGAGCGAGTGGGCTCGGGGAGCTGACGCACCGCAGCCAGGCCCCGCTGCAGCAGCTTGGCCGCATGGGGGGGCGTGGGCAGATCGGGCTGCACGAGCAACTCGCCCAGCTCGATATAGCCGGCTGCCTCGCGCAGGATCGCCTGCCGGCGATGGCTCGACATGGCTGTCATCAACGCCTCCTCACCGAACTCCTGAGATACCAACCTTTTATACGCAGCCTGCTGAGATTTGGGTCGGGCCGGGCCCTTTTTCGGCCGAATTCGGAATTTTTCTACGAAAACGGTTCGTTCCTGCCACTCTTCTGGTAGCGGCTTTCGTGTGCCGTGATCCTTCGCCCTGCCCCTGCTGGTCACCATCTCATGCGACTCACACTCCGCACGCTGCTCGCCTATCTCGACGGCATCCTGCCCGATGCCGCCCGCGACGACCTCGCGAAGCAGGTGGATGGCAACGCGACGGCCGAGAGCCTGATCAAGCGGATCCACCGCGCGGTGGCCCGGCCGGAGATCCCGGCGCCCAAGGTCGATGGCCGCGGCCTCGCCGATGACGCCAATACCGTCGCCGAGTATCTCGACAACTCGCTACCCGCCGATCGGCTGGCAGACTTCGAAAAGATCTGCCTGGAATCTGATCTGCATCTTGCCGAAGTGGCCGCCTGCCATGAGCTGCTCGCCCAGGTGGCCCGCGACCCAGCCGTTGTCAAACCACTCGATGCCGCCAGCCACGATCGGCTGCTGCAGCTCTTCCATCACCGCGCTGCCGTGGAGGCGGCCGCCGCCGAACGCGACGAGGCGCGGGAAAACGCCGTGGCTGTGCGGACAGCGGTCGAGCAGGCGCGGCATACACCGCGGCCCGACACGATATCGCGCGGCAGCCGCGTCCCGGAGCGACGCCCGTGGCTGGCCTGGGCATCGGCGGCCGTAGCCTTGCTGGTGTTGCTGCTCGCTGGCGGCGTGCTCATCTGGAAGGTGACCAGCGACGGCCGGCGGGTGGCTGCGAAGCGGGCAGCAGAGCCGGCGGCTGTTGCCGAGGCCGAGCCACAGCCTCCGGCTGAAGACGCTGCCCCGCCCCTGGCGGCCGATGATGCTCAGGCCGACGCGGCCGACGCCATTCGCCCTGACAACGACACCGACACCGAGGCCCCGGCAGCCGCAATGGCCAAGGCTGAGCAGCCGCCGTCTCCCGACGCGACTGCGGCACTCGACAAGCCGGCTGCCGCGCTGCCGGTCGATTCCGACACGACTGATCCTTTTTCATCGGCAACCGATCCTCTGGCGGCGACTGCGGCAGCGGCACCGGCCCCACCAATGACGGCCGAGGAAAGTGCGCCGGTTGATTCGCTGCCGCCAGCCCAGCAGCCGCGGGTGCCGCAGGGCGACGCGCTCGCGATCGCCGCGGGACCGGCCGCAGCGATGCCTCGCCCAGAACCGCCGGCCGCTCCGCCGACTCCCGCCGCGGCCGACGCCGCTGACAGTGTGGGCGTGGTGGCACCGGGCGGCGTGCTGCTGCATCGCGTGCTGCGGGCCGGCCGGCAGACGTGGGTCTATTTTCCGGCCGGTGAGCCGCTCACCAAACGCGAGGAGCTGGTGGTGCCCCCTGGCGGTGATGCCGAGATCGATCTGGATGGCATCGGCGTGAAGCTGCTCCGCGGCACCCAGGCGACGCTCTCAATCGATCCTGATGGCACGCCCCGCATCACGGTGGTGATCGGACGGATCATCGCCCGGGCAATGACCGCCGACAAACAGCTCGGCATCACGGCCGGCAGACTGCATGGCGTGGTCAATGCCGGGCTCACCGAACCGGTGGCGGCAGCGGTGGAATTGGAGCGGCGGCCCGGCGATGATCCCGCCGTCGATCCCGCCCGCATGGTGGCCACGATCATGTCGACGACCGGCGGCCTCAGCTGGCGTCAGCTGCCGATGGCGAGCCCGACCGACCCAGCCGCGGGATCACTGCTCGGCGGCATCGCCGAAGAGGGCCTGCTTGAAGCCCGCTCGGCGCTGGTGTGGGACAGCCTGCGGCCCGAGCGGGCAGTCACCGACCGTCGCAGCAGCCTCGGCTGGGCCGGCGGCCCCGAGCCGATCGACCCGCTCGCCCGCCGCGCAGCCGATTCACTCGCGGCCGCTTTGCAACAGTCCCGGCCGCTCTTCGACTCGCTCCACGATATGGCGATCGGCCACCGCGCAGAAAACCGGGCCCTCGCCGCGGCCACGCTCGCCCTCATCGGCGAGTATGACGAGCTGGTCATCCTGCTCTCGGCCGACCGACCGGGGGAGCGGCTCGAGGCCTCGCAGTGGCTCGCGCTCGAAGCGGCGACAGTGCCGCTGGCGCTCGCCCGTGGGGCCAACTCGGGGGCGAAGCTGGCGGCCACGCTGCTCGACCGCGGGCCGCCCGGCAAGGGGGAGATGCTCTACGCCATGGCCCGCGGGTTCAGCGACGCCGAGCTCGCGGCCGGGGCCGATGCAGTGCTTGTGGAGGCGCTCGACGATGCCGACCTAGTCGTGCGGCGGTATGCCGCCAAGAATC
>JAQBZA010000373.1 GCA_027622795.1 Planctomycetota bacterium
ATCGTGGGGTCGTCGTCAGCGACGGTGATCCCGAAGGTTCGCCCCAGGCCAACTCCCGCCACGGCTTTGTCGAAGTGAATCGGGTCGATCGCCGGAGCCCACCGCTTCTCTTTGGTGAACGTGAGCACTCGCGGGTGCACGACGCGGTCCTGATCCTCCACGGTGCCGCGGCCAGCCATGTTCGACTGCCCCACCAGCAGAAACAGGTGAAACCGCTCCTTGGCCGGCAAGTCGACTGCCAGCGGCTCCTCCGCCCGCAACCCAGCAACACCGCTGACGACGAACCCCACCATCAGCAACAGCCGTCGCGTCCAGCGGCCCCACGCCCTCTGCCAACGCCCACAGCCGCCCATCGTCACGCTCCTCCCCCTGATCAGACACCGCCGGGCCAGCATCTGCCGCCCCGTGCATCGCGGAGTCTATCCTCGGATCTCGGGTCGATTCCCTCCGACCCCCCGACATCGTTCGTGGGCGCCCGCACTGAGGTGCCGCAGTTCAATACCACCCCTTTTGGGTATCTTCCCAAAAGGTTAACGTAGAGGTGTGTTCCCTTTTACTGAGGGGATGGCAGCCTTTGCGTGGCAACTGTGGCATGGAATGCATCGCATGAGCTCTCGGCTCCAGATTGAAAAACTCTACGCCCTCGGCAAGTACGCCGATGCTGTTCCCTTGGCAGAAGCCGCCGTTGACGCCACGAGGCTCGCACATGGGCCTGACCACGCAGAGACCGCCCGGGCTCTCAACGATCTCGCGGTGCTCTACGACGCGATGGCCCGCTACGACGAGGCAACAAAGCTCTATCGGGAGGCGTTGGCCATCCGCGAGCAGCAGCTGGGAGCGGAGCATGCCGACACCGCCACGAGCCTGGTGAATCTCGCGCATGCCTGCTATCGGCTGGGCCACTACGACGAGGCTGAAGAGACATACCGACGCGGGCTGACCATCTACGAACGGCTGGTGGGCCCTACGCATCCCGACACAGCCACCTGCCTCAACAACCTCGCTCTCCTCTACGACGCCGTGGGCCGCTACAACGACGCCGAGGAGCTCTACCAGCGAGCCCTCACGACCTATGAAACCGCGCTCGGCCCCAATCACCCCGACACAGCGACGAGCCTCAATAATCTCGCGCTGCACTACGACGCGCAGAGGCGATATGACGACGCCGAGCCGTTGTTTGAGCGGGCGCTCACGATCTGCGAACGGATCCTGGGGCAGGCCCACCCCCGCACCGCGACGAGCATGAGCAATCTGGCCACGCTCTACAGTCACCAACGACGCTACGAAGACGCCGAAGCTCTTTTCCGAAAGGCGCTCGCCGTCTTTGAGACGGCGTTCGGCACAGACCACGGCAACATCGCCGTCACGGTCAATAGTTTGGCCAATCTCTATTGGCTTCAGGGGCGTCGCCGCGAGGCCGAGCCGCTCTACAAGCGGGCCTTGGAGATTCATCAAAAGGTGCACGGGCCCGACCACCCTCGCACGGTGGCCTGCCGCAAGCGACTCGCTGAGGCCACGCGAGACCGTGCCGATGAGCAGACCAGCCAGAGCGATGCGTGATAAGCCGCCAAGGCTGTTATCTCTTGCCCGGGGCGTAGGGTGCCCGCCGGGCTCGCTCGTCGCATTCAAACTGATGAGGCCGCTCGCCCGAGGCCCTTACGGTCGCACGCCGATGCGGATCGCTCGCGACGCGATGGCGTGGTCAAACGCCGCGGCGACGTCGGCCAAGGGCATCCAGCACTCTACCAGCTCGGCAAACGGAAACCGCTCGTGGCAGCGTTCGAGAAACGCGACGGCCTGCTGCAGGTGCCGCGGGGCGTAGTTGTGCGTGCCGCGGATCGTGAGCTGCCGGCGGACCACCTGCTCGGGATCGAGGGCCACGCTGCCAGAGGGAAAGACCGACCCCACCAGATGCACGCAGCCCCCCACGCCCGCAGCATCGATGGCCGCCGCCACGGCCGCTGCTGCTCCCGACATCTCCAGCACGAGATCGAGGCCGCTGGCTGCGGGATCACCAAGCAGGGCTGGCAGGTCTGCCGGCGTGGCCACCGCCGTTGCACCAAACGCCGTTGCTCGCTCCGCCCGCGCGGGCTCTGGATCGATCCCGAGCACCGTCTCCGCCCCCGCTTCACGGGCCATCGCACAGGCGGTCAGCCCCAGCATGCCGAGGCCGAAGATGCCCACGCGGCGGCCGACGAGGTCACCGGCCGGCTCAAACGCCGCGACCACCGTGGCCGTGGCGCAGCCGACAGGGCAGGTCACCTCCAGCGGCAGAGCATCGGGCAGCCGCACCAGGCTCGTGCCTGGCAGCAGCAGACAGTGCGAACCGAGCCCCCCGAGCAGCTCGCGGCCCTCGGCGAGCGTGGCGTGGCCATACTTCACGCCACTGCGGCACTTCTGCGGCAGACCGCGGCGGCACCGATCACACGCTCCGCAGGAGGCCACCACCGCCCAGACCACCCGGTCGCCAACCGCAACGGGGCTGCCGTCGACCGTTGTGACTGGGCCCTCCGCGGCGGCAGGTCCCAGAGCCACCACACGGCCGGTGATCTCATGGCCAAGCACCGTCGGCACCGCCACCTCACGACGGCCCGTAAAGCTGTGCAGATCACTCCCGCAGAGCGTGCAGCCGAGCACCTCCACAAGCACTTCCCCCTCGCGGAGCACTGGCCAGCCAACCTGCCGCAGCCGGACCTGCTGCGGTGCCTCAAACACGGCCACGGTGATGGGAAGAGCCGGCTCTGCCATAACGGGTGCGGTTTCGTTGTGTCGCCTGATGATGTCAGCGGTGGCGACGGCAGAGAGCCGGCGCACGAACCGCTTGGGATGCCATGGCGTTGTATGCTGACCGATCTGCGGGAGATGCACCACAGGGTGCCGCCGACGTCTCGCCGGATTCACCGCACCCACTGCTGAGGACGCACCCCGCATGGCACCACGCATCGAACGGGCTCTCGGCCTCACAATTGCCGGCATTCTGCTGACCGCTTTTCTCGCACGCTCGGGCCCCTCATCTGCCGCTGCCGCCGAGCGGCCGCACATTGTGCTGGTGATGGCCGACGACCAGGGCTGGGGCGACATGGCCTACGCCGGCGACCCGGTGCTCCAGACGCCCAACTTCGACGCGGCCGCGGCCAGTGGCCTTCGCTTCGACCGCTTTTATGCCGCTGCGCCAGTCTGCTCCCCCACGCGGGCCAGCGTGATGACCGGCCGCACGCCCAACCGGATGGGTGTGTTTCAGTGGGGCTACCCGATGCGGCCGCAGGAGACGACGCTCGCGGAGGCCCTCAAGGCTGCCGGCTACACCACCGGCCACTTCGGCAAGTGGCACCTTGGCTCTGTCCGCCGCACAAGCCCTGCCAACCCCGGCAGCAACGGCTTCGACCGCTGGGTCAGTGCGCCCAACTTCTACGACAACGACGCCGTGCTGTCAGACGAAGGCACCGCCGTGCAGAAGCAGGGGGAGAGCAGCGAGATCGCCGTCAACGACTGCCTCGACTGGATGCGGGAGGCCGTGCACGGCGAGGCCCCGATCTTTGCGGTTGTCTGGTTTGGCTCGCCACACAGCCCGCACCGGGCGATTGACCGAGACCGCGACCTCTACGCCGACGAGCCGGCCAACCGCCGTGACTTCCTCGGTGAAATCACCGGCATGGACCGCGCCTTTGGCACGCTCCGCACGGCGCTTGGC
>JAQBZA010000374.1 GCA_027622795.1 Planctomycetota bacterium
GCCGGTGAGGTGACGGGCTTCTTTGTGCTCCTGGCCCAGCTGGTCGAGCGGATGATTGCCGACCAGTGGTTTACCTTTGGCCTGGCGGCGGTGGGCATCTTTGCCATGCTCTCACTCGCCTTCCAGAGCCCGCTGCTTGCGGGCCTGGCTCTGGTGCCCAATGCCCTACCGATCTTTCTCGTGCTCGGCATCCTTGGCTGGATCGGCCAGCCGATCAACATGGGCACGGCGATGATTGCCGCGGTGTCGATGGGGCTCTCGGTCGACAGCTCGATCCACTACGTGACCGCCTTCCGCCGACGCCGCGACGCCGGCCATGCGATGGCAGCCGCCCTCGGGGTAGCGCATCAGACGGCCGGCCGGGCGATCGTGTTTTCCACCCTCGCGCTGGTGGTCGGGTTCCTTGCCCTCTGCACGAGCGAGTTTATTCCCACCGTCTCCTTCGGAGCGCTCTCCTGCCTGACGCTCGCCGGAGGCCTGATCGGCAACCTCGTGGTGCTGCCGGTGCTGCTCTCCCTCCTTGGGGAGCCGCACCGCAGCAGCCCCGCGGAGAGTCAGACGATCTCGTAGGCCTGCTCCTGATGCTCCGAGAGGTCGAGGCCCATCTGCTCGGTCTCCGGCGACACCCGCATGCCGGCCACCCGCTTGGCAATCGCGAAGGCAATCACGGAGACCACGCCGCTCCAGACCGCCGTCAGTAGCACACTGGCCGTCTGCCACCAGACCTGGCTGGCGATCGAGTCGTGCAGGATGCCGGAGCCCCCCCAGGCAGGCGCCGCCACCACGCCAGTGAGCACCGCCCCCACAACGCCCCCCACGCCGTGCACGCCAAACACATCGAGGCTGTCGTCGTAGCGAAAGCGATGCTTGAGCGACGTCGCCGACCAGTAGCAGACCAAGGCCGAAACAACCCCCAGGCCGATCGCACCGAGCGGCCCGGCATTGCCGCTGGCCGGGGTGATCGCTACCAGGCCGGCCACCGCCCCGGTGGCCACGCCAAGGGCAGAGGCTTTGCGGTGCGTGAACAGTTCGATTGCCATCCACGTCGTCGCAGCCGCAGCGGCAGCTAGGTGTGTGACTAGCAGGGCCATCGCTGCCTGGCCGTTGGCTCCCAGGGCACTGCCGGCGTTGAAGCCAAACCAGCCCACCCAGAGCATGCCGGTTCCCATTACCGCCAGCGGCAGGTTGTGGGGCCGCATCGGCTCGCGTGGAAAGCCCCGCCGCGGGCCGACCATCAGGCAGGTCACCAGGCCCGCGACGCCCGCGTTGACATGCACGACTGTGCCGCCTGCGAAGTCGAGCACGCCCCAACGATGAAACAACGAGCCCTCACCACCCCAGGCCATGTGGCAGATGGGGAGGTAAGAGAACGTGAACCAGAGCGCCGAAAAGAGCAGCATGCCGCCAAACCGCATCCGCTCAGCGAAGGCTCCCACAATCAGGGCAGGGGTGATGATGGCAAACGTCATCTGAAAGGCGACGAAGAGTGGCTCCGGAATCGTGCCGGAGAGCGACTCCGGAGTGACTCCCTGCAGAAAGAGTTTGTCAGCGCTGCCGATGATCGCCTGCAGGCTGCCGCCGTCGCCGAAGGCAAGGCTGTAGCCGTAGGCCACCCACAGGAGGCTCATGACTCCCGCCATTGCCAGGCACTGCACCAGTACGGAGAGCACGTTTTTGCTCCGCACAAGGCCGCCGTAGAACAGCGAGAGCCCAGGCAACGTCATGAACAGCACCAGCGATGTCGCCACGATCATCCACGCGGTGTCGCCGCCATCTGGGCTCACCACCGGCATCATCGACCCTTCGACGGCATCTTCGCCGCGGGCGATGCTGGCCGCAGCCCCGCCGGCCATCCACAACGACACGATGCCGACAGCCAGGGGCCGCCAAAACCCCCGCGACACTCGAAAAAAAGCGCACGAACTCAGCCACGCTCGCACAGAACGCATTTGCATAGTCTCCAGAAGGATCCGCCTAAGCGGCATGGTACTGAACATGCCGCAGCCTTCCAGGGGCCGTCTCGGTCGGCTGCGTTCGCTATGCTTCTCTTCCATCCAGAGAGCAAAACCAACCGGGAGCGACGAATCACGATGAGCGAGTTTTCCAGTCAGTCCAGTCGAGGCCGAATCGTGGCGGAGCCAGCGATGCAGCCAGAGTCTGTCGAGGCCGATGCCCTGGTAGTGTTTGCCACCGAGGGGGGCCTTGGGGCGGGGAGCGTGGCGGCAATCGATGCCGCCCTGGGAGGCATCCTTTCCCGCCTGGCAACAGAGGGTGAGATCACGGGCAAGGCATGCGAGTGTGTGCCATGCCTCGCTCCGGCCGGCATCGCTGCCAAGCAGCTGTTGGTTGTAGGCCTCGGCAAGCGGGAAGAGCTCGATCCTGGAGTGATCTACAGGGCGGCCGCCGCTGCCGCTAAAACGCTCGCCGCCCGCAAGCGAACTGCCGTTGCCTTCCTGGCCGACGGCTCCTGGAGCACACGGCAGTTCGAGCATGCCGTTGCCGGTGCCGCCGTGGGGATGGTGGGGCAGGATATCTACCGCAAAGACAAGAAGCGAACCCCGTTTGGAACGACGATCTGGCTCGCCGCTCCCGCCGACGCTGTGGAACGGGGCACGCACCTTGGAGACGGGATTAACCTTACCCGTCGGCTGGTCAACCTCGCCCCAGACGACATGTATCCCCAGGCCTTTGCCGACGAGGCTTCTGCCGTGGCAGGCTACCTCGGCATCGACATCGAAGTCTGGGACGAAACTCGGCTCGCCAAGGAACGCTGCGGCGCCCTCCTGGCTGTCTCCCGAGGCAGCAGCCGCCCACCGCGGCTTGTGATCATGCGCTACCGCGGCCCCGGCCGCCGCGAGGGCTCGCCGGAGCTGGCCCTTGTCGGCAAGGGCGTGACCTTCGATTCTGGCGGTCTCTCGCTCAAGCCCGCCGACTCGATGATGGGGATGAAGTGCGACATGGCCGGCGCCGCCACGATGCTCGGCACGATCGCCACGATTGCAGCCCTCAAACTGCCCGTCGATGTGGTGGCGGCCATGGGCCTGGTGGAAAACATGACTGGTCCCGCGGCCTATAAGGTCGGCGATGTGCTGACGGCCCGCAACGGCCTCACGATCGAGGTCCACAACACCGATGCCGAAGGCCGTCTTGTGCTGGCCGATGTGCTCGATGTTGTCCGCGGGCTTGAGCCCGGACGCATCATCGATGCTGCCACGCTCACCGGCGCCTGCATGGTCGCCCTCGGCCACGATGTCGCCGGCCTCTTCAGCAACAACCAGGCCTCCTGCGATCAGCTCGTCGCCGCCGCCAAGACTGCTGGCGAGCCTGTCTGGCAGATGCCAATGTTTCGTCACTACGACCCGCAGATTGAGAGCGACGTGGCCGACATCAAGAACGTTGGCGATGGTCGCTGGGGCGGCGCTATCACGGCGGCGAAGTTTCTGGAGCGGTTTGTGGGCACCACGCCGTGGACGCACATCGATATTGCCGGCCCGGCGTTTGCCGACAAGCCGAAGCCATGGAGTGATGGGGGCGGCACGGGGGTGATGGTGCGGTCGCTCGTTGAGCTTGTGCGGGGGAGTCCGGAGGAGACGACCTGATTGGGGTTGGTCGCTCGGGGTGAGCCCAGGCCGATGAGCCGAGCGTTCGCTGCGCCATCCTGGCTTCGCTCACTCGTGCATTCTC